>JAUXWY010000079.1 GCA_030681235.1 Pirellulaceae bacterium
CAACGTGCTTCCGGAGCGATCGGGGCGCTCGCTCTACTATCAGACTCGTGCCAACGTGCTTCCGGAGCGATCGGGGCGCTCGCTCTACTATCAAAATCCCGCCCGACTTGCTCGGCGGATCGTTAGGCTTCTTGCTACACCGATTGGCCACCGGAGTTTTAGCGGCCGTAGAACAGAGCCAGCTTCAGAGAAATCTCTGAGCAGGCCGCAATGGGTTTGATCGCGATTACGAACAGTGCGCGTCGTGAATTTCTACTTGTGAGACTCAAGCGTTGCGGTCTCAGTCGCTTTTGTTTGCTAAACGAGTCGATCATTCGACCGCTTCCACGGGTAGCGATTGTTCTTAGTGATGAATCCTGGGCTCAACCGAGATGAACTCGGTTGGGGCCGCGTACGAACCGCCAGCGATTGACCTTGTGTCAGCGAGTCCCGCCACCGCTGACCTCGCGTCAGTGGGGCGATGATTTATCACTACGGCCTCGGCGGTTCGAGGATTGAGCGGCCGTAGAACAAAGCCAACTGCAGACAAACATTCGAGCAGGCCGCAATGGGGTTGATCGTGGGTACGAACCGTGATCGCCATGCGTTCTTGCTTGCAAGACTCAAGCGTTGCGGTCTCTGCCGCTTTGATATGCTAAACGAGCCGATCATTCGACCGCCTCCGACGCGACCGAGCGTACGTAGTGGTGAATCCTGGGCTCAACCGAGATGAACTCGGTTGGGGCCGCAGACAATCCCGCCACCACTCGCCCCAGTTCTGTGGCGGCGACCTCCATGTTCCCAACGCATCCGAGTTCCTGGCGGCAATTTCAACTGGCCGCAGCCGCCAAATCGCAACTTTGATCCGATGGACCTTCGCTGGCGTTGTAGCTTTCGACCGGAGGACACGAACACACCAAGTTGCGATCTCCATAGGCGTTGTCGACGCGGCCAACCGGTGGGAAATACTTGACCTTGCGGTCTTGTTCCGGATCGGGGCAAACGGCGATTTCTCGAGAATACGCGAGCGGCTTGTCGCTCAAGATCGTGTCCAACGTGTGTGGCGCGTTGTGCAGTGGATTGTTGTCCGCGCTCCAGACTCCGTTCTTGACCTGCACGTATTCCGCATGGATCAAATTCATCGCTCGGCAAAAGCGATCTAGTTCCACTTTCGGTTCGCTTTCGGTCGGTTCGATCATCAATGTGCCTGCGACCGGGAACGACATCGTCGGAGCGTGGAAACCGTAGTCGATCAAGCGCTTGGCGATATCGTCCACCGAGACTTTGGCGGCCTTGTCCATTGGCCGAGTATCCACAATGCACTCGTGCGCGACCAGGCCGTTCTTGCCGACGTACAACACGGCGTAGTTCGGTTGCAATTGCCGAGCCAAGTAATTGGCGCTGAGGATCGCGACTTGGGTGGCTTTCTTCAACCCAGCAGCGCCCATCATGCGAATGTACATCCAGGAAATGGGCAGGATACTCGCGCTGCCAAACGGAGCCGCACTGATCACCGCTCCGCGGCGTTGCGGATGGATGCCATCTTTGGGCAGGAATGGCGCCAAGTGTTTGGCGACACAAACGGGACCAACGCCAGGTCCGCCACCGCCGTGTGGGATGCAGAAGGTTTTGTGCAGGTTCAAGTGGGACACATCGCCGCCGAATTTGCCAACCTTTGCCAACCCGACCAACGCGTTCATGTTGGCCCCGTCGATATAGACCTGTCCGCCCGCGTCGTGAACCAAGCGACAGATTTCCGTTACGCCCTCTTCGAACACGCCGTGTGTGGACGGATAGGTGATCATGATGGCGGCGACCCGACCCGCGTTGGAGCGGATCTTGTCTTGCAAGTCACTCAAATCGACGTTCCCGTCCTGATCGCATTTCACGACGACCACCTTCATGTTCGCCATTTGAGCACTGGCGGGATTCGTCCCATGCGCACTGCTGGGGATCAAGCAGACATCGCGTGCGAAGTCGTCACGAGATTCGTGGTACGCTTTGATCGCCAAGAGTCCCGCGTATTCGCCTTGCGAGCCAGCATTGGGTTGCAGCGAAACTTGATCGTAGCCAGTGATCTCGCACAGCATCGATTCCAATTGATCGACCATCTTTTGATAGCCAATCCATTGATCGACGGGCGCAAACGGATGAATGCTGTTGAATTGAGGCCACGTAACCGGTGTCAGTTCGCTGGCCGCGTTAAGCTTCATGGTACACGAGCCGAGTGGGATCATGGCTCGATCAAGGGCCAAGTCCATCTCGGACAGTCGCCGCAAGTAACGCATCATTTGCGTCTCGCTGCGATTGGCGTGGAAGACGTCTTGGGTCAAGAATCGATCTTGGCGACAATCGAATGAGGTCAACGGGGACTCCGTCGATCCGACGTATTGTGAGATGCCAAAACACTGGAGTACGGCGACGACGTCTTCCGTGGTGGTCGTCTCATCGAGCGATATGCCAATCTGGCCGGCTGCGACACGACGCAGGTTGTAGCCCGCACTCACAGCTAGTTTCAGAACTCGTTCGGCGCGCTCTCCGCAATCGACCGTCAAGGTGTCGAAGTATTTGTCGACCAACAGTTTGAATCCCGCGGCTCGCAATGCCGCCGCCAGACCCGCGGTCAGTTGATGCACGCGGTCCGCGATTTGACGCAGGCCTTCGGGGCCGTGGTACATGGAGTAAAGAGTAGCCATAATGGCCAACAAAGCTTGGGCCGTACAAATGTTGGACGTGGCTTTCTCACGTCGAATATGCTGTTCCCGCGTCTGCAAACTTAGACGGAAGGCGGGGTTACCATGGCGATCGATCGATTGTCCGACCAACCGACCCGGCATCGTTCGCTTCAATTCATCGCGCGTGGCCATGAATGCCGCGTGTGGTCCGCCTAATCCCAAGGGCACGCCGAACCGCTGCGCACAACCGACCGCCACGTCTGCACCCAAACTGCCCGGCGACTTCAATTTCGTGAGTGCCAACAAATCGGTGGCCATGACCACGTACGCACCTTCAGCATGAGCTGCTTCAATCAGGCTCTCGTGAGTGCGAATTTGGCCACTGGAGCCCGGATATTGCAGGAACGCGCCAAAGACGCCGTCCCATGACACCACCGGTTGGCTTTCGTCGAACAGCACGACCTCGATTTGCAGCGGCTTGGCGCGTCCCGTCACCACTTCAATGGTTTGCGGATGACAATCGCGAGAGACCAGGAAACGCGTGCGGTTGCCTTTGCTGCTACGTTGGCAGAGGGTCATGGCTTCGGCGGCTGCGGTGCCTTCATCCAACAGCGAAGCATTGGCGATCGGCAATCCAGTCAATTCGGCGACCATCGTTTGGAAATAGAACAAGATTTCTAACCGCCCTTGGGAGATCTCCGGTTGGTAAGGTGTGTAAGCGGTGTACCACGCCGGGTTCTCCAACACGTTTCGCTGGATGACCTTGGGGGTATGAGTTCCATAGTAGCCTTGCCCGATATAAGACTTGAGCACTTGATTTTGGACCGCTATCGTTTGCAGTTCCGCCAGTGCCGCCTCTTCCGAAATGCCTTCAGGCAGGTTCAGCGGTCGATCGACGCGAATCTGCTGCGGAACAACGTCATTGGCCAACGTTTCCAAAGAATCATAACCCAGCACCGCCAACATCTCGTGGATTTCATGCTGACGAGGGCCAATGTGCCGGGCAACAAACGGGGCCAGAATAGGGTTAGAAGATCCAGTGGGAGACGCCATGAGGAGCACTCTTTTTTGTGGTGGATGGGACAGGCCAACAGGGTAGATCGCCATACCGAGCGCGCGTCGCTCGGGCGAACCAACCCCTCTGTCCATCTACCTGAGAGTTATAGTCGCTTTGGGCGACAGTCCCCTTCGGTGGAGCCTGACATTTGTGAGGCTCACTCTCCAGAGAAGGTGTTTCAATCTTGGCGGTCCATTTGCCTGAGCGATTCAGGGTTAACTTGCACCTTCGGCGTTCCCTCGTCCCGCCAACGACCGTTTGATCCATGCACCACGGATCAAACTACCACCATGTGCGAGTCGGGAAAACTCTCCCGCCAAATATTCACCTTGTGTCAAAGTATAGCCATCCCCGGCTCACTTTCCAGTAGGAGGCGCCCAAATGGGCTCCAGCTCGGTCCCGAACCCAAGTAGTAGCGAACGCCGCCACGAGTTTCGGCGCTTCCCAGGATACCGAAAGTCTTGGCGACTTTCGCTATGTTTCACGCGGTGGCCATGAACGGCGGTCCCGTTTCTCCGCCGAAAACGGGGTGCATGCCGTCCGGAAGGCCCCGAAGGTTGAAGCGTTGCGAATGCCTGCGATGGTCCCGGGCCGGTCCGACTATCCGAATGGCACTTCAACAAACTGGGGGAAACCGATAAGCTGCTATCCGTCGCGGTGGGCAACCTGCGTTGTGTGGGAGCGTCAAGGTTTTATCGGACTGCCAGCGGAGTTCGAGGCATCGAACATCGTCACACGGATTGGGAGTTCAGCGTTCAATGAGTCCATCACTGGCTGACTTCACAATCCTTCCACAGCCGGACGAAACAACCTGCGGGCCGACCTGCCTGCAAGCGGTCTTTCGATATTTCGGCGACGAGTTGGATCTGGACCATGTGATCCGAGACACTCCCAGCTTGGACGATGGCGGGACCTTGGGCGTGTTGCTGGGAACGTTGGCCCTGCAGCGGGGATATCAAGTCAAGATCTTCACGTACAACCTGCGGGTTTTTGATCCTTCGTGGTTCACGCTCGATCGAAGAAAAAGCGACGTACGGCGAAATGAATTCCAGGCCCCAGGAGAGCGTTTCCCGCACGTGGATTTGATCGACAAACTCAAGCAACAGGTTCGATTGAAAGAAGGTCAAAAACTGCACTTCGCCTGCCAAGCCTACTCGAACTTTATCAAGTTGGGTGGTGAGGTGCGGATGCATGACTTGAACAAAGCGTTGATTCGGCATTATCTAACGCTAGATATTCCGATCCTCACCGGACTTAGTTCGACTTACTTGTATCAATCGGCCCGTGAACGGCAGCGAGACATGAAACCGGATGATCTGCGGGGCACACCCACGGGTCATTTTGTGGTGTTGTGTGGCGAAAAACCACCACCCAAAAAGACCGTGCGGATTGCCGACCCGTATGTGCCGAATCCGTTTGCCGAGGATCGTTACTACGATGTTAGCTTCGACCGTTTGATCTGCGCGATTTTGTTAGGGGTTTTGACCTACGACGCCAACCTACTGATTATTCACCCGAGTATTTAGATCTATGTCCGTCCTAATTGTGACCAATCGTCCTGAAGACTGGCCTGCAACCATTCCCGGTGTTGAAGTTGTGGATGACACAACGTACTTGACCGATAGCAAGTTCAGCGAACGGCGTGGCGTCAAAGTGTTCAATCTTTGTCGCAGCTATCGCTACCAAACGTCGGGCTATTACGTGTCCCTGTTAGCAGAGGCTCGAGGACACAAGCCGCTGCCCAGTGTGGCGACGGTGCGAGATCTGAAGTCCAAATCGGTGGTTCGGATGGTCTCGGAAGAGATCGACGATTTGATTCAATCGAGTTTGCAAACGCTGAAGTCGACGGAATTTGAACTGAGCATTTACTTTGGGCAGAACATTGCGGCCCGGTATCAAAAGCTGGCGTTGGCCTTGTACAACCAATTCCAAAGCCCGATGCTCCGAGCCTACTTCTCGACCGGCGGGCGATCGCGATGGCACCTACGGAAAGTCGACTCGATTTCGGGCAATGAAGTGCCGGCTCATCACTGGGAGTTCGTGATTCAATCCGCAAGCGAATTCTTTGCGAATCGACGCACCAATTCGCGACGCCGGACCGCGCCCCGCTTCGATCTGGCCATTCTTCGGAGCCCCAGCGATCCGCAACCACCTTCGAATGACAAGGCGATCAAGAAATTTGTTCGCGCAGCCGAATCCGTCGGCATGTCTGCGGAGATTATCACCAAAGACGACTACGGCAAGATCGCTCAATTCGATGGCCTGTTCATTCGCGACACGACGTACATCGAAAATCACACGTATCGCTTCGCTCGCAAAGCCGAGGGTGAAGGATTGATCGTGATGGATGACCCGCAGTCCATCTTGCGGTGTACGAACAAAGTTTATCTGGCCGAATTGATGACTCGGCAGGGAGTCGCTATTCCACGCACCATCGTCGCGCATGAAGGCAACGCCCACGAAATCGGAACAACACTCGGCTTCCCCGTGGTCTTGAAGCGGCCTGATAGTGCCTTTTCACAAGGCGTTATCAAGGTTAAAGATCAATCGGAGCTGGAGCAGCAATTGGAGAAATTCTTGGAGGACTCGGACTTGGTCGTCGCCCAAGAGTTTTTGCCCACGACATTCGATTGGCGTATCGGTGTCTTGGACGAACAACCGCTGTTTGCCTGCAAGTACTTCATGGCGCGCGGACATTGGCAGATCATCAATCATGGCGACAACGGCAACAATCATTACGGACGGTTTGAAACGGTCCCGGTCGATTGGGCGCCGCGCAAGGCCGTACAATTGGCGGTCAAAGCGGCTGGCTTGATCGGCAATGGCTTGTACGGAGTAGATGTCAAAGAATCCAACGGCAAGTTTTACATCATCGAAGTGAACGACAATCCGAACGTCGAAGCGGGCATCGAGGACGAGGTCCTCAAAGACGATCTGTACCATCGAATCATGAGCGTCTTCCTGCGTCGGATCGAGCAAAGAAAGTCTTTGCACTACTAGGCGAAGAGCCTTGTGGTTGGCAAGCCCAAAAACGCTTTGGCTAAAACACGATCAAGTCGGGAACGGTTGCGTAGAAAGTATACCAGAGGTCTTGCGTCATGAGTCGGTACGGTTTGTTCGAAGTGTTTGGAATCGAATTGGAGTACATGATTGTCGATCGGGCGACGCTCAGCGTGCTGCCAATTGCTGACAAACTCTTGACCAGGGCTGCCGGTGAATTGACCTCGGACTTCGAGGACGGCCCGATCACTTGGTCGAATGAACTGGCCTTGCACGTGATCGAGCTCAAGACCACCGAGCCCGTGCGCTCGCTTGTCGGTGTCGCGGACCAATTCCAGTCCAGCGTGAAAAACCTCAATCGAATCGCGGCCGAGTTCGGAGCGGTCCTGCTGCCCACTGGGATGCACCCGTGGATGAATCCGTTTCAAGAACTCAAGCTTTGGCCTCATGATTCCGCAGATATCTACGAAGCGTTCAATCGGGTTTTCGATTGTCGCGGACATGGTTGGGCGAACCTGCAGAGCATGCACATCAACTTGCCGTTCGCAAATGACGACGAGTTTGGTCGGTTGCATGCGGCGATTCGCCTGTTGTTGCCCCTTCTGCCGGGCCTCGCATGCAGCTCTCCGATTGCTGAAGGGCGCGCGACGGGTTTTCTCGACTACCGCATGGAAGTTTACCGCCACAACTCGGCCAAAATCCCCCAAGTGGCCGGGCAGATCGTACCCGAACCGGTGTTCAGTGAAGCCGCCTATCACGAACAGATTTTTCAACCCCTGTTTCGCGCCATTGCACCCCATGATCCAGACGGAATCTTGCAAAAGCCGTTCTTGAACGCGCGAGGAGCCATTGCTCGCTTCGATCGCGGTTCGATCGAAATCCGTGTCATCGACACACAAGAGCACCCAGGTGCTGACTTGGCCATCGCCCAATTGGTGATCGCCATCTTGCAGGCTTTGGTTGCCGAGCAATGGACCCCCACACTGGACCAACGGCGAATTACAACCGATTCATTGGGCGCCATTTTTCGTTCGGCGCTGCGGGACGGGGAGCAAGCCAGTGTGGCAGAACCCGAGTACCTGAGGCAATTCGGCCTGGAGCAAGCTTCCGCAACCGCTCAGGAACTTTGGCGTCATCTGCGGCAACAAGTTGCGGCAACTTCGACAACCGCAGCGCAGCTGGCTCATGACCCGAACTTGAACATGATTCTCGATCAGGGACCACTGGCCAGAAGAATCCTGGCGGCAATCCCGCCCCACGAATGGACCCCCGCGCCAAACGTACCGTCGGGTCGATCTTTGTCGAATGTCTATCAAAACCTTACCGCTTGCTTGGGTCAAGGCCACTCGTTTGATTTGCGATCGTCGGCATCACATTGACAGGGCCGAAGTGAATCCGAGGAGCCGACTCATGACGACCGGACTGGTCCTTTCCTGCGAACATGCTTCAGCAGCCGTTCCCGCCCGATTTCGTTCCCTGTTTGACGGGCAAGCGGCCGTGCTGCAAAGCCATCGCGGCTGGGACCCAGGAACACTAGAACTCGGAAAGCGTTTGTCCAAGCGTTTTCAAGTGCCTCTGCTCGCCACAAAAGTTTCTCGGTTATTGATCGAAGTCAATCGCTCGTTGCATCACCCGAAGTTGTTCTCCGAGTATACCAGTCAGCTTCCGGCCGCCACCAAGCAACTGCTAATCGAAGAATACTATTTGCCGCATCGCGAAGCGATCGAGCAGCAAATTCGCGTGCTCTTACAGCAGTCGCATCGCGTGCTGCATTTGTCGCTGCACAGTTTTACCGGCCAGTGGAATGGTCAACCGCGTACCGCCGACTTGGGCTTGCTGTACGATCCGCGACGGGCCACGGAGTTGTCCACCTGTTGTCATTGGCAAGCGAGCCTGCAACGGCAGCTCCCCGGGTTGGTGATTCGACGCAACTACCCATACTTGGGCAAAGCCGATGGATTGACCACGGCGCTGCGAAAAAAATTTGCGATGATTCGTTACTTGGGAATCGAATTGGAAGTCAATCAAAACCATACACTGGCAAGCCGACATTGGACGGACATCTGTCGAGCGTTGGAGGCTACCATTCCCGAGTTGTTGGGCGTGAACTAGCGCTGAGATTGATATTGTCGCTGTCGTTCGGGAACGGTGGCGACGACTTGTTTGAATTGACTTTTAGTGTCTGGTTCAATCTGCTTCAATTGTTGCACCAAATGAGAAACTCGCTGCGGATCGTTGGCGGCTGTCTCCGAAAATGCTTGTAAAAACAACAACGACTCGGTGAAGTTATGATCCGCAGTGCGCCCCACCATCGGCTGTAACGTGCGAGCGATCATGTCTGCCGCCAAGTTGTCGACGCGCAAAAAGATATCCAATTGATTGGTAAGAGCGTATTGTTGATCGCCTGCCGCCGTGTCCGTCTTGAGGATTGCGACGCAGCGCCCCGTCACTTTGCGGCGAAACACGGGCCCCTCGTACGTTCCGCTTCCAACGAAGATGTGTTTTTCTTGATCTCCGTAGACCAATTCTGCGGTGCAGTCCGTTCCCGCTCCATCGTCCCCGGTGAACACATATGGACCGGTGCGTTGCAAGCCCATGGAAGTCACACCAAACGCTTGCCACAAACCAACAATGGTGTCGGGGTTGCGGATTGAAAACTGATAAAACTGTGGGTCGCAGTGGATGCGACTGACCGGCAAGCGACGATAGATGGACGGATTATCCACGATGTCTTTGATCTTCTTGCGGCCATCCGCGTTGAGATCATTCCAAGGGATCAATGCCAAGGCTTCTTGTTGGGTTTGCCGATTGGTGCTGGCGGGCGCGAGCACTTCCACAGAGGGCGAGATGTAGGAGGGAAGAGCAACATTGGGAACCGCTCGGTCATAGGCCGTTCGAGCGTTCGAAGCAGGCTCCGAAACGACGTCATTGGACGACTGAGGATAGAATGGTCGCTCCAACTTAACGCCATCGCGGCTCGGCTGCGCGACCAAGGTTCCACTGTTAGGAGTCGGACTGATCCTTTGTATGGGCACGCCCGAGACGCGGTTGCCGTCCAGCGTTTGACCGAGGGTCAGGTCGCCCGCAAACGCGCCAACACCAACCCCTACCACAACCGAGGCCAAGCGAACGGCAGACCGAAGTGGTTGTGGTAAACGGATTGCAAATACCATGACGTGCCTCGGTGGGTGTCTATTCAGAACGTGCGGACCGGTCGCGAACGTACCCCGAACGCGCAACCGTTACGTTCGTTAGCAGTTCATCGGCCAGCATTTCTAGCTGGCAACAGTGTTTTCTGTGGCAAAACCGACCAGGCAAAGGGGGCTGCTAGCAAAACATGTTTTCACCGGAGGGCCTGCCGCGTGGACCCTTCCGGAATCGTGAAAATACGTTCAAAATGATGGTCAAATTTGTAAAGTTTGTTCCAAGTCTAAATTAGCTCGCCCCACGATCCACCGAAAAGCGTCGCGGATTTGTTGCAATCCCAAGCGGTGGAAATAATTCGGATGTCGCCCAAAGCTCTTCGCGCCCAGCACAAAGAAGCGCCCTTCGGGCGTTCGCGTCCAACACGGATCTGTGAATTCAAAATCCAACCGATCTCCCCGATGTGCCAACAATGGTTTCAACAACGAGTCCATCGCTTCCGTCTGCGGACAGCGCGGGACGATCAACTCGCGAGTCAAGCCTTCGTCGACCCGATGACCGAGGGCGACGACGACATGGTCAAACTCCCACATCACGGCCACATCATCCGGCTCTTCAAAGTCGTCAGGCACGGTATCCCAATTGACGTCGAACCACTGCAATAAACCGACCTTAAAACATTTTTGTTGTCCATCCCACAAGATGGTCGACAAATTTGTATTGGCCACAACTTGGATCTTGGCGTTTGAATCGCAGCCCATTCTTTCCATAGGGACAAGTTCCGTCAAAGATTGCCGCCGATGTTTCCGTATCAGTTCATTGGCGGCGTTGAGTAAACGAGTTCGTGCTGGCAATCGATCGCTGGCACTGATCGGATAGAGCCCGTCCGAACCGATGCTCTGTGGAACCGCCCACACCAATTGGCCGCCATCGCCAACCAATCGAGTCCACTGGGTGGCCGCTTGGGCCGCTTGAGGACTGTCCCCCAATACTAGAATTCGCGAATCTTTCCAACGACTCGGGTTGGCGGCAAAGTCCGGTGCAACAAAATGTAATGCATCTCGCCGTTCAGGATCATGCGATCGAGCGATGCGGAGTGGCGTTTCGCCTTCGGCCGGACTGCCGCCCACGCCCCAAGGCTGTTGCTGATGAAAGGTTCCGCTGGCATCGAGCACAAAGTCAAACGTGTCGCGATGTTCGCTGCCGTCCGCATCTTGCCAAACCACGACGAAACCATCTTGCCAACGCGACTCGATCGGAACAGCTTGTTGCTTCGAGTAGTGGCAACGGCTGACCGACAATACTCGATGTTGCGTGCGCAGCGACTTGGCGACGAGGTCGGTTTCCGCCAACGGCAACAAATAGTTGCGAAGCCATTGTTCGCCGGTCTGTTCGCACTGCAATTCCGGGAAAACATGTTTTGGGTTCTGGGTTGTGATTGCCAAACGACCCAAACGCGAATGCAGGTATTGGAATGGAGTCCACATGGGAGCGTGTTGCCACTGCCGAACGTTGTCGGCAACTTCGCCCTGCTCGAACAGCGTGACTTCGTAGCCCAAAAATCGTCCGTACAACGTCGCTTCCATACCAATGGGCCCACCGCCGATAACGGCGATGGTCGCGGGGAACTCTAAAGCGATTGGATGGTCGGCGGCGGGACGATCCCAATTTGGAATTTGTTCTTGGCTCATCGACTCGGGTTGGCTGTAGGAAGGGTAAGTTGATGTCGAATGATTTGAGGCACGTTCGTGGTGATGGAATCGACTCCAAATTCCGCGAATCGTTTGGCGATCGCCGGATCATCGATCGTCCAAACGTGAAACTGATACCCTGCAGCACGGATTTGATCCACGTACGAATGGTCAATGTGATCGGCCGCTTGGCAGTCCAGTCCATCCGCGTTGATCGTCTGCAACGTCGACAAGATCTCGGCCAAGGAAGGAGAGATCTTTCCCGTTTGCGCGTCGGCTTTGAATCCGGTTAACCAGAACGCTTTTACTTCAGGTAACTCCCGTTTGCTCGCGGCGATCACCTCCGCATCAAAGGCGATGATGACGAGTTGTTCCAGCGACAGCGAAGCCAAGGCAGGCTCGCTTGTCAGCTGTTGTTTCAGGACGGGAACAAAGCGCGGAGAGTCTTTGACTTCCAAAAACAATTTCTTGCCGACCGGAATGGTTTGCACGACTTCGGCTAACGTCGGGATTCGCACATTTACAAAATCGTGATGTTTCCATCGGCCGACCTCCAGCGTTCGCAGCTCCGCTGCTGTTTTCTTGCGAACATCCCAAGCCGTGCCACTCGTCCGCTCCGTGCTGGAGTCGTGCAATGCTACGATTTGCTTGTCGAGCGTCAAAAAGAAGTCGCCTTCGATCGCGTCGGCGTTTTGATCCCATCCCAATTGAAACGCGGGCAGGGTGTTCTCGGGAGCGTCAGCACTCGCCCCCCGATGGGCGACGATCATGGGTTGTTTCATGGGTTGTTTCGTGGTGGGCTCGCGGGAGACCTCGGCTGGTTGGCTGCGAACGGTTGCATCAATGTCCTGTGCCAAACCGTAGGTCAGCCTGGAAGAGAAAATCATGATCCCCTGGAGGAGCATCATGACGAATAGGGCCCAGCGCGATGGGTGAAAGGACCTAGTTGACACGATCAGGGTCCTCAGGGCGTTTGAAAATCAGTCCCAACAGTAAAACTCCCATTAAAACGCCGATCCCACAGACCGTCAAAAACGGCACCGGCGCTTGATGGTTTTCCAGACCAAACTGCAAGTTCATGCCGAACACGGCCGCCATCGTCGCCAACGGAAAGAAAAACGCAACCAACAGATTCAGGCGGTGAGCCGATTGCGCCAGCGCTTGTGCATGTCGAGATTGCGATTCGGCGTGCCGGGTCTGCGCGAGTTCGGCGCCGGCCGTCGTCGCTTCGAACAACAGATCGGCGGAGCGAGTAATTTCATAGGCATGATCGCGAAAGTTGATGAGATCACGGACTTGAGGCAATCCTTTGCGAGCGTCGTCCAACGTGGCATGCAGGTTAGCCGCCATCCTCTTCAACGGCAGCATCTCCTCGATCAAGGACAGGTATTCATTGGCGGACTTCGCCTGATCCTCCTGGACCTCCAACGTCTCCAACAAACGATCGAATCTTTCAAGATGCTTGTTGAGCGCCGCCAAGCCGCTGCCGTCAGCGTTCGAATGCCAGGTCCCATCCGGTTTGCGATAGAACAAGTGCGGCTCGCGGTTCTTCGAATTCCGCTGCGGCGGCTGGTGCAAGATCAAGAGAAGATGCCCGTTGTCGATCATCGCCCGCTGGCGTCCCGGCCGATCGCCGACTCGCCCATGAAAATACGCGGGGATATCCCAAACCGTCGGCAGTAGTTTCGAACGTGTCATCACCATTGGCTCCTAAGTACTGTAGGGAGCCAATATTGTAATGACAACGCGACGGACTGACTGCCCCGGCCTCGCGTTTTATCACGGCTGAGAAGCGACCCGGCCTACTACTTCTTCCGCGCGATCGGATTGGGGTTGTCAGCAAACCAAATCGAGTTCGGCAGAGTTGCTTTTGACTGACCGATTCCGATTTCGACAGGCCTCAAAGTCGCGCGAACGTCCTCGGCTCCGGTTCGCAGCGCTGAAGGAAACGCGTCAACTGCCCGAGCCTTCATGGAAGCTTCGACTTTGTCCCAAGTCGCGTTGACCTCGACACCGCCGCTGATCGCCATGATCACTTGTCGTTGGGCTTGGCCGCCGCCAGCAATTCGATTTATTTGGAGCGTCCGATGATTGACGACCAATTCGACCTCGCGGATTTCGGGGTATCGCTGCATGGCATAAGCCGAATGGCCATCGCGATGTCCGACCAAAAAGCTGGGTTGCCAACCCACTTGACTGGGCAGTTTTTGGCCGTGAATCAACTGGGCAATCACAGCCAAATGAAACAAGTTTTCCAATTGTCCATAAACCGGGAACAGTCGACGAGTCTGAGGCAACTGGCGATTGAAATCAGCCACAAATGATTCCGCAGCAAGCGATCGCGGGGGAGCGGCTTGGCCCGGTGCGGCGCGACCTGCCACAAACTTGGCTTCAGTCTTCAGCTCCATCACCGGTCCTTGGATCGTATACAAACTGCCGTCTTCACTCTGGTTGATCGTCGGTTGCGCAAGCGTAAACCACCAGCGAATGATCTCGCTAGGCGGATCATCGGCTTTACAACGATCCAAGAAACTGGGCAACTGCGGGCCGCCATTGACCGTGCCCATCGCCAACAACTTGATGTGATAGTCGGCAGTCAACAAGACGTGAGCCGCATGCGACCCATTTGGCACACCAAACACGACCGTATCCTGCGGTCCAACGGCCGTGAGGAAACGCGCGCGGACTTGGGGAACCGTCAAGTTCCATTTGGCCGCGAGATCGGCTGCCTTCTGAAATTGACCTGGACGAGGATCAATCGAACATCCCAACACCCCGCGCCCCTGCATCACGTTTCGCAAACAAGCGACCAAGTCGTCCAAGTGCAGAACCGGCCGTCTTGTAGCGACATGTACGGCAACTCCTTGCTCGTTGGTTTCCCATGGGCCCGCAGGTCCAACCAGAAACAAATCGCCCGCGGCTGGATCAACCACCACCGCTTGAATCTCATACATCCCGCCCAAGTACTGCAGCGACTCCGGGATGGGTTGGCCTTGAATCGCCAAGGCGTTTAACTGCGCTTCCAATTTCGGCAAAGATATGAAACGCAGATCCGCGTTCTTCACCAAATTCAAGGCGCGACTTTCGCCGCCCAAAAAGGTGTTCGACTTTTGTTTCATCGGCCCAGCAAAACGCAACTGACCCGCGACATCAATCAATACACCATTCTGGAAGCTCGTGATCGAACCGGTGCCGCCGTTTTCTTCCCATGAATCCGGTTCGACCACCGTTTGAATCAATTCAATCAACGAATCAAAGTCGGCTTGAACCATACCACCCGCGAATCCCGCCCCACCGAAATTTTCTGGCTGGCCATTCCCCGAACCAGATCCCAAACCGTAGCGATCGGCCTTTCGACGA
Source organism: Pirellulaceae bacterium (assembly GCA_030681235.1). Taxonomy (GTDB): domain Bacteria; phylum Planctomycetota; class Planctomycetia; order Pirellulales; family Pirellulaceae; genus M30B19. The sequence continues at coordinate 14,907 of JAUXWY010000079.1, forward strand.
TGGGCCAATACTTGGCTGTAGTTCCCAGGCGAGTCGCGGTGACCCAAACGATCAGCGGAGTTGCCCGAACCCGCCGACCCGGATAACGCCAAGCTGTATTCGCCAGCCGCCAATTGACGCGCCAAAGAATCACCAGCCGAGCCGATACTCGCCCCTCGCTCAACGGGTTCTTGAGCCTGCGCGGTTGCGACACTCGCTGCACAAAGAATGACGGCAAATAATCGGAAGAACTTGAACGCCGCTTGGGAACGAGAACAAATACCCAGAGAATAGATGCGTTGCATAAGAATTGACGCCGCTGATAAAAAAGCCAGTGGCCCCTGGCTCGGCAATATAGTGGCAGTCCCAACTCAAAAAGTCAAGAGCCGACCGACACTTCCGATCGCAACGGCTGCAGTCTAGCGAACGCTGCGGCGGCGTGTTTTGGTTTGCTAAACAGATCTGTCCCTCGACCGCTTCTCGCGCGGGGCGTCTTTGCTAACCTCAAAGCTTACGCTCCGACCGGATGAACCGGTGCGGGGGCGTGCTGAGGCGAGGTTTGATTTTGGGTACAGATCGTCCGGGCTTGCAGACGTGCGCTGTTGCGGTCTCGGCGGAGTCTGTTTGCTAAACAAGTCTGTCCCTCGACCGCTTTCCTTGCGGCTGCCGCGTGCGTTAGTGGTGAATCCTGGGCTCCACCGAGATGAACTCGGTGGGGGCCGTATGGCGAAACGCCAAAGCCTAATAAGTCAGCAAGCTAAAGCATTGATGCGGCTCTAGTTTTTTCCGACCGCCCAATCCATCCAATTCGATGATGAAAGCGCATTCGACGACTTTTCCACCCGCTTTTTCGATCATGGTGCAGCAAGCATTCACAGTACCGCCGGTGGCCAGCAAGTCGTCGACGACCAAGACGCGATGCCCGGCGGAGATTGCATCGGTATGCATTTCCAGTGTGTCCGTGCCGTACTCCAAGTCGTACTCGTGCCGCATGCTTTCATAGGGCAGTTTGCCAGGCTTGCGGATTGGAACAAATGGCAGCCCCATCCGAATCGCCATGGGTGCCCCAAAGATGAAGCCCCGAGCCTCGGCCGCCACAATCGTGTCGATGCACATGCCAGCATACCGACTGCACAAAAGGTCGATCGCCTTGTGGAAGGCATCCGGGTTCGACAACATGGGCGTGATGTCACGGAACAAGATGCCCGGCTTTGGGAAGTCAGGGATCGCGCGGATAAAATCCCGTAAATCGACATCCGTTTGGCGAGTCATGATTCTCTCATATCTAAAAGGGGATAAAGGTCAGTCGATTCCATCTCGGCCGCTACGATTCAATGGCCGTTTCGATGACTTCTTCGTCGACAAAAATCGGTAGGAACGGGTCGCAAGTCACTGCAACCGCGATGGCGTCCGACGGGCGGGCGTCAATCTCTTTCAGCTGACCATCGTGCATCACACAGAGGGAAGCCAAATACGTTCCGTCTCGAACCGTATGGATGCGAATGTGTTTCAATTCGCCGCCCAAGTGCTCGATGACGTTCACCAAGAGATCGTGCGTCAAGGGACGTTGCGGCGGCCCCGGCTTCCTGACCCGACGGTCAATGCTGGTCGCTTCGAAAACCCCAATGACGATGGGGAATTCGCGATCACCGCTTTTTTCTCTTAGGTAAACGATTTGGTGATCGTGGAGCTCGCTGATGATGATTCGACTCAAAGCCATTTCAACTTGCATCAGCTACTTCCGATCAACGATCCGCATTCAAGGACTGCCCGGTGCCAATGATTATAGTGCGGATCACGCCGCGTGAAAGGGACGTGGGCTCCTGCCGAGTCGAAGCGCAAGCCGGCAAGCAAACGGCGAACCGAAATAAGTTCCGGATTTCGATGGCTCGGCCGATCCAAAGACAATTTAGCAAGCGCTGGTGTACCGGCTTTAGCCGGCGGGAGCTATGAAAACGCTCTTTTTAGCGACTAGCCGGCTGAAGCCGGGACCGCTGGACCGATACCACGGGGAGGCCTTAGTTCTGATACAAGTTCGGCGATAGCCAAGCGGAGACGTTCGACGCACCAATGACCGAATCGTGCACGTCCGCACCAGCCGCAACCAAGCCGTTGCGATTGAGAAAGATCGATTCCTTGCCAAACCCAATCGAGGCCGACGCCGAGTGCATCACACTTCCGTCTTCAAACAAGATATTGAGACCTTGCCCGTCATGATTCGCGCTGTTGCGATTGGCCAGCACCGGGCTGGGTGCATCGGCCATCATCACGCGGAAAGATCGACCCAGGTTCATTGGACCAACGTATTGATCCTGTTCGTAATGACCGAGAGAATAACCATAGGAGCCGCCCATCAACGCTTGCAAGTTGGCCAACTGTTGGTTGTTTTCGCGAAAAGCCTTATCCAATGCGGCAAGACTGGGGGTTTCTTGAACTTCGTACAGGCCGTTTTGAACTGCCGAACCGCAATAGAACACGCGATCCTCTTCAATAAAACCGCCCGCCTTCAAGACCGGAGCATACGCACCCGCGACATTGAGCGGGCCCGTTCGAGCGATCGGCACAAAGCGATTGTCATGGGCTTCGGCATAATTGAACAAGGCCATGCCCACTCGGCGCAGGTTGTCCTGACAAGCGGCCAATCGCATCTGATTGCGGCTGGCCAAAATCGCCGGCGACAGAATACCGGCGGCCAACATCACCACCGCCGAAACAACGATAAAATCCTGAAGCTTCCACGAACCACGGTCGGAAAATTCTCCGCTGACCGACGACATGACGGCGGGCCGCAACGCGACTTTCGACGACGGGCTCTTTGACGACTCCAAACCATTTTCGCCGCCGTTCGAAACCTGCTCCACGTGACGAGATTCCCGAGCCACGAACTCACAAGCCCGCCGAGCCAACCCGGCGGGGAAATCCGAGCCCGACGCACCCGTCAACGACTCCACCTCTTCCAAGCGAGCCAAGGGGGCAACACGTTCACGCAACCGAGCCAACTCGAATTGGACTTCCGGGCACTCCGAGACCGCACGATCCACGCGACGATGTTCGTCTGCTTCCAATGCGCCTAGCAAGTAACCAAGCAAGTCTTCTGCGGTTGGCTTCATAAATCAATATTCCAGACATTCCATTGGTTTAACTGCCCGACTCATCAACTCTTGCCCAAGCTTCGGCCAGTTTGCTGACCGCCAGATTCAACCGACTCTTCACCGTTCCGACCGGTACTTCCAAAACCAAAGCCGCGTCCCGGTAGCTCATCCCTTGGAAGTAAACCAATTGGATGATGGCGTACAAATGTTCCGGCAACTGCTCCAAACTTTGACGGACCGCGACCAATCGTTCGGCCTCGTCCAACCGAGCGTCCGGAGCCGGCTCGCTCGATTCCAATAACCCCATGATCTCGGCAATCTGTGCGTCCAAACCCGCCGGTGGCGAATCCAAACTCACGGTCCGATGAGGCTTTTGCCGACGACGAGCATCCACCGCCTGCCGTGTGGCGATGGCATACAACCACGCCTTGAAGCGCCGAGTCGGATCGAAGGTCTCGCATTTCAAGTGCACTTGGAGAAAAGTGCCCTGAAAGGCGTCCTGAGCCAATTCGCGGTCTCCAATGTACCGCCGCAAATAACTGTACAACTCGCGTTCGTACCGATAAACCAACTGCGCAAACGACTCCCGGTCGCCCGTTTGGCGATATGCCAGCAGCAGTTGCTCGTCGGTCACCGGCAATTCCTTGGAACGTAGTTGACGACCTTGTTGGTAAAACAGATCGACGACGGTGGCTTCCATAATCTTCTACGCACGGTTTTCAGCTTCGGTTCGCCAGAATCCGTCGATTCAGTTCAAATCGGCGTTTTTTCGGCGTTCGTTTGCTTTCCCGTCCGTCTCCTTCATTGTAAAGTGGTGCCAGACAGGAAGCGAGTCGGATTTCCGTGAAATTGTTGGCTTTCACTTGGATTTTCGCTAATCCCATCGATACTCTCGAACCGAAGTCGCAAACGGCGTGCCGAAGGTTAAAACGAATGGTCAAACAGCGGTTTTCCTGGACTGGCGTCGGCGATATCAACGCCTTTTTTGGCCTGATGCTGGATAATTTGGCCGGTTTGGTCCTAACCGTCACTCTGCTGGCAGGTGTCTTCGGCTTTCCGGTAAATTTTGCAATGCGTTACATGGTGCCCGGAACCGCCATTGGCGTTTTGGTGGGGGATCTCCTCTTTTTTGTCATGGCCTTGTGGCTGATCCGCCGGACGGGTCGCCGGGACGTGACCGCCATGCCGTTGGGGCTCGATACGCCGAGTACCTTCGGGATGATCTTTATGGTTCTCGGGCCGGCCTATCGCAGTGCGCTGGGAGCCGACACCTCGCCGGAACATATCGAAGCCGCCGCCCGACACGCTTGGCACATCGGGATCTGCTGCATCGTTTTCTCCGGGCTCGTGAAGCTGTTGTTTGCTTTCGTGTCGAATTGGGCGCGGCGCACTTTCCCCCGCGCTGGCTTATTGGGCTCGCTAGCCGCGATTGCTTTGGTGCTGATCACGTTCTTTCCGATCCTCGAAATTTTCGCAGCGCCTTTGGTCGGCCTGCTCTCGCTGTCCATCGTGCTCACGACGTTGGTCGCTCGGATCGCTTTGCCTTATCGCATCCCAGGGGCATTGGGAGCCGTCCTGGTGGCAACGGCGGTCTATTACATCATCTTGGGTATCGAACAAGCTTCCGGCCTGAACCTGCTGCACAGCGAAGCCAAGCTCTCCTGGGCGGACGCTCATGCCGGCCTGCTACCGACCGAATGGACCACGGTCTTTTCTTTCGCTTGGCTCGAAGTCTGGCAAGACGCCTTGCAGTACCTGCCGATCGTTACCCCGTTTGCGATCGCAACGGTCGTGGGTGGCATCGACTGCACCGAAAGCGCCGCGGCGGCTGGCGACGAATATTCAACCGGTGGAGTGATCGCGGTCGAAGCCGTGGCGACCGTTGTCGCTGGTCTTTGTGGAGGTGTGATTCAAACCACGCCCTATATCGGTCACCCCGCCTACAAGTCGATGGGCGGAAGAGCCTCCTATACGCTGGCGACGGCCTTGTTCATTGGCTCGGCAGGCTTGCTCGGCTACTTCGGCTATATCTACCTGTGCTTGCCGTCGGTAGCGATCATTCCGATCTTGGTGTTCGTCGGCTTGGAGATCGGCGCTCAAAGTTTTGCTGCGACGCCCAAGCGGCATTACACGGCCGTCGCGCTGGCCATGATTCCGGCACTGGCCGTGCTGGGCAAAGGGATGGCGGATAAAGTGCTCACAGATCCAGCTCTTCTCGCCGCCGGAATCACGTCCAACTCCCTACTGCCCGACAACCAATCGGCGCTCCAAGTCTTGCACCTGTTGTACGGAGGCTTCATCATCACCAGCCTGTTGTGGGCGTCGGCTTTGGCGGCCATCATCGATCGCCAATTGGTGCGCGGCAGCCTGCTGTTCTTCACTTGTGGCGTGCTCACTCTGTTTGGCGTGATCCACTCGCCCAAAGCAAACTTCGAATTGTTTGTGATCTGGCCCACGGGCCAGACCATCCCGGGCGTGCTCAATGATCCGCAACAAATCCACACCGTGTTGGTTCTAGCCACCAGCTACGCTTTGGTCGGGATATTTCTGTTGGCCCTTTCCCGATACACACCCGATCCGCTAGAAGCCGTTGAGTGTTAGGATTTGTCCCGAAATAGATTCCTGATTTCGATGGTTCTGCCAGCACAAACGCAATTTAGCGAGCGCTGGTGTACCGGCTTCAGCCGGCTGGAGCTGTGAAAACGCTCTTTTCAGCTACCCGCCGGCTGAAGCCGGTACACCAGCGCTTGCTAAACCGACATTGTTACGAGTTCTCGGATTTTCCAATGCCGGACTCGCCCAAATCGGGAATTTGATTCAGGACGCTCGTGAACGTTATTCCTCGTCGTCCTCCAAGATCGGGGGCGCCCCTGGTTCGGGCAAGACGACGTGGGCGATCTTGCCGTTCTTCTGAATCTCGTTTCCGCGACCGCCCCGAGAAGTGACCCGATACTTGGCCGTCGAAATGGTTTTCTTAGCGCCGCGATTCGTAACCACGATCATGAGGTCCCGGTCCCCGGTGCTGGGCTTGAAACCCAACAACGCATCGCCCTTGGCGACTTTGATCAACAAGACTCCCTTGCCTGGTCCCGACAAATAGTTGACCTCTTCCGCCGGGCAAACCATCGCTCGACAGTTGGCCGTGATCGCCAAAATGGTTTCCGTTCCCGAAATGGCAAACACACTTACAACTTCGCTACCCGTCGCCACTCGACAATAACGTCGCCCACTGCGAGTTGATGGTTCGGCAAACGTGGCCAAACCAAACCGCATCGCGTAGCCATTGGTCGTCGCTGCCAAACCGTGAATCGGTGGACAAAGGTCGGGCTTCTTGGGATTCTCGGCGATGTCGCCAATCGCGCGATCGTCAAACGACATGCAGGTAATGATCTTCTCGCCGTCTTTCAGCTTGAAGAGCTTTTGAATGGGCTCGCCGTACCCGGTCGACGGGGGCACATCGACCATCCTCGCCGAATAACAAACGCCCAGCGACGAAAAGAAGCCGACGACACTCCGAGTCGATCCGGCGACACAAGCCAACACACGGTCTCCTTCGCGGAGTCGACTCTTGCTAGGGTCCGTGATTTGCTTTTGCCGCTTCACCCAACCATCGGTGGTAATCAAAATCGCGCAGTCTTCCGCGACGATGAAGTCATCGGCCGTGAACTCCGGTTCATCGACGACCGTCAGCATTTGCGTGCGGCGTTTGGCTTCGTTGGCCGAGGCGTAAACCTCCAACAAACTTTCGATCTCTTGTCGCACAATGCCCCACCGGCCCGAAGCGTTGGTGTCCTTGGTATCTTCTTGCAACAGCTTCCGAATCGCGCGGGCCCGCTTGCGTTTCTCCTCGAGTTCTTCGCGGATCAAGTTGACCTCCAACCGCGCCAGTCGATACAGCTTCAGTTCCAAAATGGCATCGGTTTGCTCGGCATCCAATCCGCCTTTGTCGGCGGGAAAACGAGCCATGATCTTTTGAGCGGCGTCGGCTTTGCCTTCGGATTTGCGAATGATGCGGATGATTTCATCCAAGGCATCAAAGACCACCAAAAATCCGTCCAAAATATGCAGCCGTCGTTCCAACGAGGCCAATTCGTTTTCAAGCCGCCGGGTCACCACGTCCAAACGAAAGTGCAAGAAGTGCCACAAGATCTCCTTGAGGCCCAATCGCTCCGGTGTCCCTACCGCAGGATTCTCCGTCGGTACCAAACAGGTCATGTTGACCCCAAAATTGGTCTGTAGCGAAGTGTTCTTGTACAGATACGCCAGCACCTTGGCTTCGTCGGCGTCTTTCTTTAATGACAAGTCGATGCGAATGTCGTCCGTCGACAGGTCGCGAACGTCCTGAATCAAGGGCATCTTGCCCGAGAAGATGATCTCGCCGATTCGTTCTACCAACATCGTCTTGTTGACGCCGTAGGGAATCGAAGTAATCTGCAGCACCTTGTTCGTTTTGGTATCCGGAGCCGCGACGATCGTACCGCGAATTCTTAACGTTCCGTGACCCGTGCGATAAATTTCACGCAATTCGTCCTTCGTATTGATGACCTGGCCGCCGGTCGGAAAGTCCGGGCCTTGCACGGCGTCGTTGGCAACCAGTTGATAGTCTTTGATTTCCGGGTCTTTGAGCAATTTCAGTAATGCTCGGCAGAGTTCGCCCAAGTTGTGAGGCGGGATATTCGTGGCCATGCCCACCGCAATACCCGTGGTCCCGTTGAGGAGCAAGTTCGGTAGCCGGCTGGGGAGGACGACCGGTTCCTGACGGGTTCCATCGTAGTTGGGCTTGAAGTGAACCGTTACTGTTTTCAGGTCGGTCAGGATTTCGCTGGCGATGGCCGACAAGCGACATTCGGTGTACCGCATCGCCGCCGCGTTGTCTCCATCGATCGAGCCAAAGTTACCGCTGCCGTCGACCAGCGGCATTCGCAATGAGAACGGTTGGGCCATCCGAACCAAGGCTTCGTAAATCGAACTGTCGCCGTGCGGATGGTAGTTGCCCATGACCTCACCGACGATTTTGGCGCACTTCCGCGGCTTGGTGGTGTGGTAGAGGCTCTGTTGTTCCATCGTGTAGAGAATGCGTCGCTGGACCGGCTTCAGACCGTCGCGGACATCCGGCAACGCCCGGCTGGTGATCACCGACAGTGAGTAGTTGAGGTACCGGCTTTGCGCGGCCCCACGGAGCGTGATCGATTCGATCCGGTCCTCGCTCGAGTCCCATTGGAACTCCCCCTGAGCTCCGTCGGCCGACGATTTCGATTTTCCCGACGAAGAGCGATTTTTGGCCAAAGGGATCCTCCGTGTAGGCTGTTGATGGAACGTTCAAGGCTGGTAAACCAGCCAGTTTGGGCGAATTCTAGCAAAGGGTCCGACTTTGTCACAGTCGGTTTTTTCCGCAGGTATCGATTGCGCGATCGGTGTTCCATGGGAACGTCCGGAACATCGGTAAAGTGGTTACTTTCCGTCCCGTCAAATTCCGAATCAATCTTACAACCCACGGCGAATTTGGGATGGAGCCCTACGTCGAATCGGAAAAACAGCCTTACAACGGAGTGCTTAGGATGAAATTCTTTGTCCCCATCGCGGCTATGAGCCTGATCGTCTTGGCCCTTAGCCCAGCAACCTCGCAAGCGCAGCAACTGCTGCACTCGGCCGACGAACAATCGGCTCACTTGTTCCACAACATGTACACCTCCGGCCCCAGCGCCCAAGTCGCGGCGATGTACCCGGCCCCGCATCCAACTCCGCGAATTGCAGGTCACGTGTTCAACACGTACCAGCCATTTGCACCCCATCAAATGATGTACGAGCACAATCGCACCTACTACACGCCTTACGGCGGTCCCGGCACGTTCTATCAAGACCCCTGCGAAGGTGGCAATTGTGGTGGATACGGCGGACAAGGTCTCAACGTGACGACCGTCGTATGGCAACATGGCGGTACCTTTACGCCGCCCTATCCATTCGAGTTCCGCAATCGGTTCAACGGCCAACGATTCTTTGGCAATCGCACCGCACCAACCGCCAAAGCGGGCTGCAACACTTGCAAGTAGTCATCCACACACCAGCTATTTTTCCGACGGAACCAGATCATGTCCAGAAATCGAATGCTCCTCGCTCTCGCCCTAACCCTGGGACTCTCCGGTGTGGCGATGGCTCAAGAACCAGCTCAAGACGTTCCTTGTTTCAAACGCGGCGCCTTCCCCAGTCGCCCCAGTACGGTGGTCAACGCCATGCGTGATCAATACCACCCCAACCCGCACTATGCGTACGGTCGTGGTGGCATCACGGCTACACGGGAACACCATTGGAACTACCAACAAGCTCAGACGTATCCGTGGAACGGCGACTACAGCTATTGGAAGTACGGCACTCCAACCGCGTTGGTCCTGCCTCCAACAGCAGCTTTCATGAGCGACTACCAATGGGGTGTCGGCAATACGACCAGCACACCGATCCATCACCAATTCCAACACCAATCGCACGGGATGTCGGGCGGAGAAGCTGGGGGCGGTCACCGGACGCCTTACTGGCCACACCACACGCGCCAGTTCGGTCTGTACGGCATTCGCGCTCCTTGGTAACTGGGTGGGTGGGCTCACAAAAGTTGGAACTTGATCTCCACGACCGGCAAATTTGCCGGTCGTGTTTTTTTGTGTCACAGCCACAGGTTCTTGGGGCTTCAAAGTCGGACGCTCTTTTTAGAGAATGGCGGTCTCCGAGCCAGT
>JAUXWY010000098.1 GCA_030681235.1 Pirellulaceae bacterium
CAGAACTCGGCGACAGTCACGTCGCTGTCGTAGAATCGCAGTAGCCGGGATTTCCAAGTCTCAACAAGCTGAGCACGCACATTGGCATCGGACATAGTTCGTTCCTTTCGTGGAAGCGGGGTAATGAAGACCCGCCCAGAAAAGGAAACCTGTCAATAATGCCTGTGGTGGACGCTTACGAACTGGTTGCTGCTTCGTTATTGGGTACAGAGCGTCAGAGATTGCGAGCGTGAACCGGTGCGGTTTTATTGGTAGCTGTGTTGCTCGTCGGGAAAGGACCCGCTGCGAACGTCTTCGCAATATCTTTGGACGGCGTTGCCGACGGTTTCTCGAAGATTACAAAAGGCTTTCGCAAATTTTGGCACGGGACCGGATGTCAGGCCTAACATATCGTGCAGCACCAAGACTTGGCCGTCACATTCGGGGCCCGCTCCGATGCCAATCGTCGGTATCAACAGTTGGTCGGTGACCATTTTCGCCAGTGAACTGGGAATGCCCTCCAACACGATTCCAAACGCCCCGGCATCTTGGGCCGCTTGAGCATCCGCCAACAGAGTCTCGCCGTCTCTTTGCACGCGATACCCGCCCATCATCAACACGTTTTGAGGTCGCAGGCCCACGTGCCCCATCACTGGAATCCCCGCCCGAACCAAGCCCTCGATCACCGACCCCTGATCGGCACCTCCCTCCAACTTGACCGCGTGGCAGCCGGTCTCCTTCAGGATTCTGGCGGATAACTCGATCGTCTTATGAACGCCCAAATGATTGACGGGGAACGGCAAGTCAGCGATCACCAAAGCATATTGAACCGCGCGGCAAACACACTTGGTGTGGTAGATAATTTCGTCGACGGTGACTGGCAGCGTATTGGGTTGGCCCTGCATCACCATTGCCAACGAGTCGCCAACCAACACGCTGTCGACACCGGCCTCATCCACGACTCGAGCCATCGAATAGTCGTACGCGGTCAGCATGGTCAACTTTTGTCCGGCACGTTTCGCCGAAATGAAACGCGGGACCGTCATCGTTCGTCGGGACTCACTCATGCCAATCATGCCTTCTGCGGAAGAGTCGGAAGCTGTAAAGTTTCAGGCAGCTATCCAGGAACACAACCTTTATCAGCGCCGGTGACGTGGCGAGCGAAGGTGGCCAGGTACCCCGACTTCGAGTAACTCGGCTGCCACGACCAAGCTTGTCGCCGCGCTTCGATCGATTCCGGGCTCACATCCCAATGAATGGATCCCGCGTCCAAATCGAAATGAATCACATCTCCGTCTTGAACCAATCCGATGGGTCCACCCACCGCTGCTTCCGGACAACAATGGACGCCCACCGCCCCATGGGTCACTCCGGAGACTCGTGTGTCCGAAAGCAGAGCGACCTTCCCATACAGCGCTTTCGAGTTCAAAGCTGCGGATGCGACCAAGACTTCTGGCATTCCAGCGGCCACGGGTCCCAAATACGCCAACACGACGACGTGTCCGGGCTGAATCCGGCCAGACGCAGCGGCTTCGGCCACGTCCTGGGCCGAACGGAAGCAAATCGCCTGTCCCGAAAATTTCGCATCCTTCAAACTCGATACTTTAAACACGACTCCATCGGGCGCCACATTCCCAAAACAAATCTGCAGATCCGAACGGTAATTGATCGGATTGGATCGCGGTCGCAAGACTTCTTGACCCTCGGCCGCCGACGGAAACGCTTCGTATGTTTCGCGAAGCGATTTGCCTGTCACCGTCAGGTGCTCGCCTTTCAGCACTCCTTCGCGCAAGAAATGTTTGATCAGTGCTGGGGTGCCGCCGATCAAATGCAGATCCAACATGGTCATCTTGCCGCGTGGGGCAAAGGTGCATAACACGGGAGTGCGCTGCAGGATTTGCCCGATGTCGCGCAGTGTAAACTCCACTCCGGCTTCTTGTGCCAAGGCCAACAAGTGAATGATCGCATTGGTACTGCCGCCCATGGCCGCCACGGCTGCGGTTGCGTCCTCTAGTGCGCCGCGCGTAATGATCTGGCTCGGTCGGATATCGTTTTCGAGCAAGAAGCGCAGGGCTTTGCCGATTTGTGCGACCTCAGCGTCCTTCTCGGGCGACTCGGCAGGATTCGAACTGGTCCCTGGCAGCGACCAGCCCATGGCTTCGAGGGCAATACCCCAAGTATTGAAGCTAGCCGCGATGCCGCAGCCACCGGGACCTGGACAAGCCGAGCGCAGGATCCCTCGGGCGACTTCGGGGTCGAGATCCCCGGCCGCCGCTGCCGCTTGGCTATCATAGACATCCAAGATCGTGATCTTTTCGTTCTGATAACAACCAGGTCGAATGCTGCCGCCGTTGACAATCAGCGAAGGGAAGTTTAGCCGCATCAAGCCCATGGCAAACCCTGGCCCATTCTTGTCGCAATGGTGCATTCCAATCACGGCGTCATAAGAATGGGCTCCACAAACCGCTTCGGCCGCGGCCGCAATCATGTTGCGGCTGGGCAGACTCGCGCTTCCGCCGGGGTACCCTTGAGTGATATTGTCACTCACGGCTGGGACCCCGAATACAAAACCTAGCAGTCCAGCCTCGCGGCAGGACTGTTCGATCTTTTTTGCAAACGGATAGGCATGAACATTGCAGAGATTGCCTTCCAACAAGGGCACGCCGATCCCCACTTGGGCCTTGTTGAAATCGTCTTCTGAAAAGCCCAGCCCGTAATAAAACGCAGTCGCGCCTTGCTGCCAACCTTTCGTAATGTGGCGACTGTTCCAATTCAATAGCTTAGCATCCTGCGACATGGACCGTCCGACCTTACTTTTTCATGGGGAAACGACCGTGATTGGCAGCCGCGTGAACTGCCAAGTAATACAGTCGGGCGGCCGACTGGATTTTCAAGTAGTTGATTTTTTCCGGCGTATCCGTCGGTTGATGGTAGTCCGGATGGAAGCCACCGAACATAAACGCGACCGGGACACCATGGTTGTAAAAATTGACTTGATCACTGCGGTTCCAAACGCTCTCCATGTCCAGTTCGAACTCGAAGCCAATGTGTTTGTTGACATCCAGAATCAAATCGTGCAGTTTTGTCTCGCCACGCTGACTGCCGACGAGGTGGATGTGACCTTCATTGTCGGCATCGGCATCACCGCTGCCTTGATCTTCGTTGCGGCCGACCATGTCGATATTGAACATGCAAGTCATGTTTTCGAGCGGCAGAATTGGATTGTCCGTATAGTACCGCGAACCCAGCAACCCGACCTCTTCGGCCGTGAACCACATGAACAAAACGCTGCGTTTGGGTTTGACCGGGTTGGCCGCCATGGCGCGGGCGATGCTCAACACGGCCACGGACCCCGACCCGTTGTCATCCGCACCGGGAAAAAGTTGGTCGCCGCTGAATCCGAGATGATCCAAATGGGCTCCAATCACCACGTACTCGTGTTTCAAATCAGGATCAGAACCTTCGAGCCACGCGATCACATTCGGAGCGCCGGCTGGTTGTTCGCGTAGGTGCAGACTTAGCGTCACGTCTTGTCCGGATTGAAAGACCTTGCCAGCTCCCTCCCAACCTTCCGGTGCGCCATAGGCGGTTGCGAGTCTTAGTCCTTCGATGTTGAGAATCGTCCCCGAGACACTGGTCGAGCGACTCCTGCGACCTGGGAAAAGGGTTTGGGGCGCCGAAACGGGAGCGGTCCCGATCAATCGCATGGTCGCAACCGGGCGTTGCCGAGCCAGCAATCGTGGAACCGACGGAGCGGCCGCTTCATCGGCCGAATAAAAGATGACTTTTTCGCGGAGATCCACGTCTTCGGCCAATTTGGGGTTGGGTCCAACAAAACTGATAAAGACCGCTTGGCCTCGGACCTCGCTTTGATCCACGTACCGCTCGATGCCCAAATTCCCAGCGCCTTCAATCACCGTGTCGCCGGGGCCCAAAATTCGGCATTGATCGATTTCGGGAAGTCGCCGAGTGATCGGCATCATTTGAAAGTAGGTTTCGCCGTCGCCGACCGGCTCCAGGTCAAATTCCGCCAACTTTCCCGCGACCCAATGAGCCGCCTTGTTATAGCCCACTTGCCCGGTCCCTCGACCGGCGAATTGCGGGCCAGCCAGCAACCCGAGCCATTGTTTTGCTTGCTCTGCGGAAATCGTGTCGAATCCCACTTGAAGTTCCGCCGGCGGAGGAGCGACCTCACCATATTGGGCGATGCTGGTTTCGCCTCGCAAGAGCCCAAATGTTGCGGATAAGCCGATAATCAACAGACATTTTCGAGAGATTTGCATTGGTCGTTTTCCTCAATTGGGTAGTTGAACCTCTTCAGGCCAGCTGACGTTCCAACCATTCGACGTTTCATGTTTTGTGAATAAACGCTACAGTGGACCACGATGCGGCCTGCCCTGCGCCGCGAAAAGAACTCTCCACCGCACGATTTCCAACCCCATGATTCCAACCCCATGATTCCAACCCCATGAACGCGCTAACTCGCACCATCATCCAGGAGCTTCTGCGGGTGTTCCTGGTGGCGTTGGTCGGCCTCACTAGTGTGATCATGTTGGTCTTCGTCGTCCAGGACATGTTGCGGGAAAGCCTGACGCCGCTGACCGCCTTGCAATTGATCCCCTACGCGATTCCGGGAGCGTTGATCTTTGCCATTCCCGGGACCATTTTGTTTGCCGTTTGCTCGGTTTATGGCCGGATGGCGGCGGATAATGAAATCGTCGCCATCAAAGCCTTGGGAATCTCGCCGTGGCAGGTCATCCGCCCGGCCGTGATTGTTGCCTTGGCCCTCAGCTTTATTACGGTTTATCTTACCGATGTAGCCGTTCCCTGGGGCCGGACGGGAATGTATCGGATTATTTTGCACTCGGTGCACCACACCATCTACGGGGCGCTGACCACCCAACGTGCCTACCACAAAGGTCCCATCTCGATTCGGGTCGACGACGTGGCAGGAACGTCTTTGATCCGGCCAGTGATTGAATTAGAGGGCAAAATGCGGCTCATATCCGCAACGGCCCAATTGGACTGTGACCCCACCGAGAACCAGCTTGTCTTGGTCGCTCAGAACGGCGAGTTGGAAACGAGGGATGCGAGTTTTCGGTTTCCCAACGAGTTTCGCGAATCGATCAGTCTCGAACAATTGATCAAGAAAAGCGATGTCCATACGAGCCCAGCCGTGATTCCAAGTCAAGAACTCGCGGGCGAGATCGACCGGCAAGACACCAAAGTCCAGGCCATCAAAGCTGAAATGGCGGGGCACTTGGCCGTGGGACTCGTCGGTGGGCGCCACGATTGGGCGGAAACCTCGGAATGGTCCGCCAAGACCCAAGAGCTGGACCAAGCCATCTACCGGCTCAAAAAACTGCAAATTGAGGGTGTGCGGAGGTGGGCTGGCGGATTTAGCTGCCTGGCATTTGCGATTGTGGGTGCTGCGGTCGCGATTCGGTTTCGATTTTCGGATTCTTGGAGCATTTTCTTGTTCTGTTTTATCCCGATCCTAATCGTTTATTACCCGATTTTGGCGATCGTTTCCGACGCCGTGCGATCCGGCCATCTACCGGCCTTTAGCCTCTGGGCCAGTAACTTGGTTACTTTGGCCATTGGACTTGGAATCCTGCGGTCCGTCCTCAAAAATTGAAGCCCGCTTTGCTTTACCGTGATTTCGTGGTTACAATCGACGTCTATACCGGTTGTTCGCCGTATTCCTCCACAAGATAAAAGGTTTGTAGACGATGTTGGAACATTCGGAAGAGAATGGAATAAGCGTGGTGCATTTTCTGCATGCGAGAATCCTGGACGAAGCGACCGTTCAGTCTCTCGGTAGCGAATTGGTTGAAGCGGCTGCACGTGCAAAGACCGGCAAATTTTTACTGAATTTTAGCAATGTTCTGCTGATGTCGAGTGCAATGATTGGCAAATTGATCGATTTGCGAAATCGCTGCAAAAAGAACGGCATCCAGTTGGCCTTCTGCGGAATAACCAGCAGCGTCGGTGAAGTCTTCAAGATCATGAAGATCAGCGAATTGGTCGAAATCTATTCGGACAAAGCGGCCGCCATAAAGGCCATGCAGGACGTATAAGCGTTTTTGACAGCTTTTCTAAAAAAGCGGCGACGCAGAAGTGTGGCTGGCAAGTGGCGCAGTCTGCCTAAACGGTTGGAGCGTTGCGGGCTTTCTCTCATGACATCCGATCGACTAAGATTGGCTCAAGCGGTGTCGGGCGTGCGCGTGATCAAGTCCTATGTCGCTTGGCGATTGTCGAGCAGGAATAATTGTGCATCGTCGTCGCCTTTCCAAGTCGCCGTTCTATCTCAACAATGTTGACTGGGGTTGGCTGCGTGAAAAACGAGCGATTTGACATCCAGAAAATCATGGTTAGAAGATACCAATGAGTGTACAGAGCCGCGACGATATCGAACGACTGTATTCGGACTTCCAGCGAGACCCGACGCCATTTTCGCCGGAATGGCGCGATTATTTTACGAAGTTTGGATTGTGGAAGAGCAACCAGAAGAGCGATTTGGCTCCGACTTCCAAGTCCGAGAGTCCTCATGGGCCGCCTTCGTCCGCTTCAGAACACAGCAACGGCAGTCCCAACGGTATCAAACGGCCTTCGCGGGCGTATTCGTTGTTTCGTCCGGCAACGACCGCCGACGACCAAGAAGTTTCCGATCGCGATATGAGCATCGCTCAGTTGCAGGATCGAGTGGATCAATTGGTCCGGGGTTTCCGAGTTCGCGGACATTTGGAAGCCAAGATCGACCCGTTGGGCCGTCCACGACCCATGAATCGCGATCTGCACCCGGAGACATACGGGCTGTTGGCCAGTGACATGGAACGTTCGTTTTCCACTCGGACGATCTTTGGTGACAACATTCGATCATTGGGCGAAATCGTTCAGCGACTCCGCAACACTTATTGCCGATCGATCGGTGCGCAGTTCATGCACATCGACGACCACGATATTCGTAACTGGTTGCAGAATCGTATGGAAGGCACCGAAAACCGGCTGCATCTGGATCGACAAACTCAACTGCGAGTTTTGACTCGGCTGACCGATGCCGTCGTCTTCGAAGAGTTTGTCCGCCGCAAGTTTGTCGGAGCGAAGACATTTTCGCTGGAAGGGGCGGAGAGTCTGATTCCATTGCTCGATATGGCGATGGAGAAGGCTGGGGAGCATGGAGTGCGCGAGGCCGTGATGGGCATGGCACACCGAGGTCGACTGAACGTACTCGCCAACATCATGGGCAAGCGGAACGAAAACATTTTTTGGTCGTTCGACGATCCAAACCCCAACGCGAATCGGGGAGCGGGTGACGTTCTGTACCATTTGGGTTACAGCACCAATTGGATCACGAGTCAAAATCAGAACATTCATATCTCGCTGTGCTTCAACCCCAGCCATCTCGAGTTCGTCAACCCGGTTGCGATGGGCCGCTGCCGCAGCAAACAAGATCGAATCGAAGATTTTGATCACAAGCAAGTGCTCACGGTCCTGATTCACGGCGATGCCGCCTTCGCTGGCGAAGGAATTGTGCAAGAGACTTTGAACCTCAGCCAATTGGCCGGCTATCAAGTGGGTGGAACCTTGCATGTGATCGTGAACAATCAAGTCGGCTTCACGACCACTGAACAGGAAGGGCGATCCACAACGTACGCCAGCGACGTGGCGAAAATGTTGCAGATTCCGATCTTCCACGTCAACGGTGAAGATCCGGAAGCGGTGGCTCAGGTTGTTCAATTGGCGATGGATTTCCGTCATCAATTCCAACGTGACGTTGTGATCGACATGTATTGCTACCGACGCTTGGGACACAACGAGGCGGATGAACCGCGTTACACTCAGCCGTTGATGTACGAAGTCATTGATGCCCGTCCCACGGTGCGGGACTCCTACCTGGAACATCTGTTGCAGATGAACGAAGTGACTCGCGAAGAAGCGGATCAAATCGCGGAAGCGCGACGGAACAAACTGCAGGCGGATCTTGATCGCGCTGCGAGTGAAAAATTCACACCAGACGTACAGACGATGGGCGGGTACTGGCAAGCCTATTACGGCGGTGAACTGCGGGACGAAGAACGTTATCTCGACACCGGTGTTCCACTCGGAAAACTCTCGTTCGTCGTCAGCAAGTTGGCTGAAGTCCCGTCCGGTTTTAACCTCAGCCCGAAGCTGGTTCGGCCATTGCAAATGCGGGCGGAAATGTCGGCAGACAAGCGTCCCATCGATTGGGCGACGGCAGAACTAGCAGCCTTCGGAACGCTGGCGTTGGAGGGACATCCGATTCGTCTGAGTGGTCAGGATTGCGGACGTGGCACTTTCTCCCAGCGGCACGCCATATTGC
>JAUXWY010000109.1 GCA_030681235.1 Pirellulaceae bacterium
AGGCCCGGTTCAAGCTCGAACCAGCGTTCCACGTTGACAACCAGCATGGTCGCCGTCGCAATGGCCACCACGGTCACGGGCACAAACCACGAGGACTGTGTACCGCGTAAGAGCACGATCCACGCCAGTGGCAAATAGAGCCCAATCGTTACCAAACCGACGGCGTTCCCGGCGGATTGAATCCAACCCAGTGGTTCGGATGGCGCGACAAAATATTTTCCGATGACCAACAGCATGAGACCCGCGACCAACGCGCCGTTGAACCACGTGTGCATCTGGATGGGTTGGAGCCAATTGCCAGTCGTAAACGGCGTATCGCACTTCGAACGATTCAAATACCAAACCCAACCATAAATCGTCATGCCTGCAGATACCATTTGCACAATGTGCACAAACCAAGTTGTCGCCAACTGGGGATGAGGCGAAATGACCAACAACACGAGTTGGAATACGACAATCGAACGCAGCAAATACGACCCCGCAATCGCCAGCACGCGTTGCCGTTGACTGATTCCATGCAACAGCACGGATGCCAATAGGATAGCAACTGGAATGAAATAAGAAACATCGGGCCGCATTTGGCCAAGCCACGTTTCTTGTGGCGAGATCCCGCGAACCTCGGGACCGACGGTGAGAAAGCCGGCGACCGCCGTCCCCGTAACCCAGAACACGCCAATCACGCTGGCGATGACACTCGTGTTGACGATGTTCAAACGCGCGGCTGCATCTTGCCAAAACGTTGTTCGTGACTCGGTTGGAAGACTCTCGGGCGATGCGCCGTCCGAGTTTGAAACGCCAGCTAAGGTCACTCGCAACGACGGCCAGCACCACGGAATGATGGCGACCAATAAGCTACCGGCGGCCAGCATCCACCGAATCGCAGATGCGCTGCGAACGTCTGCGTCCCAACGACCACCTTGCGCGGCAAAGATCAACGTCAACAGCAGAGTGCCCAAAATCAAACACTCCGTTTTCGAAACTCCACTCTTTGGCGTTTTCGAGGCGAAAATGAAGTTGCCTACGGCAAACAGCAGCGTCATCCAAACAGCTAAAACGGCGGTTGCCAAGTTGACGATCCCGCTCATCTGCCACGAAGGGACCAACCATGTCGGGGCAACCGCCCAGATTTCTCGCTTCACGGCATCGCTGGAACTCACCACCACCATCCCAATCAACGCCAGTGGGACGGCGGCCAAAACAACGCCACGGGGCAGGGCGGGAACAGGCCAACTCGGCTCACGCCAATCTCGCAACCAATTCCTAGCCGCGACGAACTGCATGGCCGAACACCAAATCGCCAAGGCACCCGCGACCCAGAACGCCCACGAGCCACTACCCATTTGCAGCGTCTGTTCGGAATTCGCTTGAAAGCACAAACCGGTGAAAAAGAACACACCAAGCAGCGTGAAGGATTCGCACCAAAATTGACGATGTGTGGGGTGCAGCCAGACTGCCGCCAATCCGCCGCCAAAAATCACACTGCCCAAAACCCATCCGGGCAGCGAAAACATTTCTTGCGTCAGAGTCACTATCCCGAAAACCACTCCCAAGAAGCCTATCGCCATTCCGAAAGACGAGAAACGAACGCCCGGTTCCGTTGCCTGTCGCATCGAATGATCGTCCGTCGAGAGAGCCCACGAGCGCCGGCACTGCAACAAGGCCGCGACCGCCAAGACCGTCAATGAAATGGCAAATGCCAATTCGCACTGCAAAAGTTGGCTCAAGCCGGCTTCTTGGAGACGACTTACCAAGTGATTGTTTCCGAAGCAAGTTTCGAAACTTGCGGCCATCGTCAACAAACTTCCGACAACGGTTAATGCCGTTGTACCAACTCGTCGGTAGCCGCCCCACAACGCCGTGCCCACGACAAACAGCGACACGGCGTGCAATAGCAGTGTCCCGATCATCGAGTCCCAAAAGTCAGCGGTCGGACGATAGGCTCCGATCAGCGCGAGCACACTACCGGCACCCACAAAGCCAACGGCGGTCAACGAGTTCCAACGGCGAATTTGCCGGGCAGTAGCCAGACCAGCCGCTTCGTTGAGACCATCATTCTCCTTTTGAGAATTCGACAGGATCTGTTGCAACCGAAACGTTGCTGCCGACAGGACTCCGCCGACTATCAAGAACATGACAGCCGAACGGCCGTTGATCAATAGTTCCAACAACTCGCCATCCGAGATCATGTCGGTCCAGTTCACGGCTCCAATCGCGAATCCTCGACCCAACAAGACGGCGATCAATCCAAATCCGGCGCTGATCGGTACAAACCAATACTTACGAAAATGGCAAGCGGCAAAAAACGCTGCGGCCGAGTACAAAGCGACCATCAACAGCAGATCGCGCGGACAACGGATCGTCCATGCGACCAACGCCACCAAGGCGAACCACAACAAACCCGCGAGCCCTTGACCAATGAGTTGTTGCATCATCAACGACGGTGACCGCGTCACTCGGTTCAAACTGACGACCATCCATAACATCGCCAAGACCCAGACGGCCGTCATTGGCGATAATGACGAAAACAGCTGGGGCTCCGACGGTTGTTTCATGATGTAAAGAGCGTACGCATTGCCTAAGGCAAACAAGGTGATGCCGCTGAGAATCCAAACGCGAGTGGGCGTGTGCCCCGAGGCTCGACCGTGTTTGGCCAGCCGCCAACCCAAAACGCCGTACACGGCTGCCAAAACGGCCGCCAGGGGCAGCAAGGTCCAGCCCCGCGTCAAGTCTTGCTCGGCCGCTGGCAATCGATTCAAAATGATAATACTCAGGCCGATGATCATCACCGGCACAAACAAAGCCCAGTGCCCCTTTCGCAACAAAAATCGTGCGGCCGACCAAGTGATCCACCCAGTGCCCGCCGTTCCCGATACCACGGCAATCCACAACCAGGGATCGGTCAACGGTCGAAGGCTATCTGTGTCGGCATTGAACAAGACACCGGCCAAAAAATTCAGTGGCACCAGCAACAAGCTGATGAGCAGCAGCCCGCGACTGGTACTGCGCAAACGCCAGCGTTTCAACGTGTAAACACCCGCGTAGTGAACGGCGAAACTGATCAACAAGAACAGCAATGCTGGGAAATACGGAATCGTATCTTGTAGTTCGCGCCTGAGACTGATCACCAATCCCAAGGCGCTGCCGACGATCAGGATACCGCTCGCCAATTCCCCCCAGTGGATGTTGCGTTCCTCCATGAAGCTATGGCTCCACTCGGCCAACGACTTGCGAGGTTTGCGAGGGGCCGGGTCCGGCATATCCCAAGGAGCCGGATTAGTGGGAGGGGACGGTAGGGTGGGACGAGCGGGAAGAGTTGGAGCCGAACCCGGAACCGCTGAGCCAACCAGAGTGGCCGTCACGATGGCGTTTTCGGACGGCGCCGGCCTTGCCATGGGAACTGTCGCAGCCAAACCCGGTGCCGCACTTGGATGCGAAATCGCCGTTGGAGCAATCGCAGGGCGTGTCGCGGTTGAATGCGTCGGATGTGCCTCGGCGGCAACGGGCGCGGGTGGTGTCGGTAGCGCCTGTTTCAGTTCGGCGCACTTCTCGTCACTAATCTGATTCCGTTCTC
>JAUXWY010000118.1 GCA_030681235.1 Pirellulaceae bacterium
TTAAGCCAACATCGAAGAAAAAAAAGGCCGAACCATCTGGCGAGAAAGAAGATTCATCCTAAAGTAGGTGGCATTAGGCTTTAGCCGGCGGGGAGCTGAAAAGAGCGTTTTCACACTTCCCGCCGGCTGAAGCCGGTACACCAGCGCTCGCTAAATTGCCTTTGTTTACGATCCGTGGTTTTCAAACCGGGAGTATCGTTCAGGACAAATCCTTAGCGACCGCGTCCTCCGCCACCGCCCTGAAATCCGCCACCGCCACCGCCCGGAAATCCTCCACCTCCAGCTCCACCGCCACGTCCACCGCCCGCCCCGCCTCGTCCACCGCCCGTACCGCCCGCACCGCCCGCACCACCGCGTCCGCCACCGCCGGGTTGTGGTTGCCCGCCGCCTCCACCCATCCGCTGCCGTATCGCATCTTGAATCTGGCGCATGGCGTCGGCATTGCCACCCATTCCGCCTTGTTGGCCGCCCTGTTGGCCGGGTTGTTGGCCGGGTTGTTGGCCAGGTTGTTGGCCGGGACGTTGCTGGGTTTGAGTTCCGGCATTAAAAAGATCACCCATAATTCGGGTGACTTGATCAGCCGTCACGCCAGGTGGCAACGGCATAACAACCACTTTCCGTTCGTCAACCGCACCTTTATAATCCATTTGTTCAACAAACTGCACAACTTCTTCAATGAGATTGTCGGGACCTTTGACCATAAGTAACTTCGCGTCGATATCGACCGAGACGCTGATTTGGGGCTTGGCGGGTTCCGAAGAGCCGCCGCCACCACCCCCACGACCGCCTCGGCCACCCATCATTTGTTGAATGAGCTGTTGCGGATTGATTTGGGGCTGCTGCCCACCGCCTGGCTGGCCTTCGGCCTTTCGCAAATACGACGCGAAATGGATATCGACTTGCTCTTTCACCGTTTGTGGGTCGCGATGTTTGATCTTGATGCTGCGAGCACTTCCATAGATCCGAGGATCATGGGGAGCCGACGGGCGATCTTTCAAGCCAATCAACTGGTCAATTTCTTCGGTGTCGGTGACATTCGCATAGACAATCATGGCGTTCAAAAAATTGTCGACATGAATCGAAACATCGCCCGTCGTTTTCTCGCTGCTGGTGCTGCCGCCACCAAGCCCGCCACCCATCAATGCTCCGACCATGCCGCCGGCGGCGCCACCCAAGGCGTTTTGGGCCATGTTTCCGATCATATCGCCCATGCCACCGCCGCCACCGCCGCCGCCGCCGCCAATCCCGAGAATTGCTTCGATTTCGCTTGCCACATCAGACGCAGGTCGATACCCGAGAAAAAACACCGTTTTGACGGGTGTCGGGTCGGTCGTAGCGACGATATTCTTGCTCAACTCTTTCATCAATTTCTCCGCCATGTCCAATGCGTCTAGATCTCGCGATCGCAGCATCATCCCATTGGGAGTCATTTCAATAATGATCGGATCACCGGGAATGGATTCTTGGTTGAATGCAATGCCCGGGACCGGGCGAGTCGGTGGCAGTTCGTCGTCTTGGACCGGCGTGACCGCGTAAACGTTTGGTGAAGGATTGGCAATCGCCGGACGATTTCGCCGACTCAAATCGACGATTTCATATTCACGACCGGATAAAGATCGCCGAGTTTGAATGGGATTGATTGGCCGAGGAGATCGCGCGGGTGGAGCTTCCAATTCTTCCGAATTGGTTTCGGGAGTCACGGGCTCTGCGTTCTCGCCAACCTTTTTCTGCATCAGTTCCATCAGTTGGAGCAACTGCTTCATTTGTTCGGGAGAGAGACCTTCAGGATTCAGTTTTTCAAATTCACCTGCGCCAAACTGACGATCAAACGAAGGAAAGCGAAAGCCGCTGCTTCCTCGTTCGATCTTGTTGCTGCCGTTGGAGCTCTTTCGATCCGCAGGCGTTCGCCATTGCAACGGGGCTGGACCGCCCGTGGTTTCCCAAATTCCTTGCAACAGATCCACAAGTTCCGGAGCCGACTCCGCGTCGATGTTGGGAAGCATTCGGTACGGCACACGAACGACGTCCCCTTCGACCGGCGGCGGATCGAGCTTTGCAGCAATGATTTTAACTTCGGTGACGATGCGTTGCGTCCCTCGCACAAAGATGCAATCAAATTCTTCCATGAACACGACATTTTTGCCCGCACCTGAATTGGCTGCATCATCCAAAATCGAAGTCGAAATCCCCAAAGCCGTTTTCAGCTTCAAAACCATCTCACTGGGTAGCAACGCATAACAGTTGATCTTCTCGAAGACGATTGCGTTGCTTTCCAACTTCGTAATCAAGTCTTCAATTTCGATATGATCTCGGGGACGAGCCTTGACGTAGATCGTGTCCGAATCTTCGGAAAGCGTCATCCGAATATCGCTCCGCCCCGAGAAGAATGCCGCCAAGATCCGCTCGATGATTGCTGGGTCAGTCTTGGGCGAATAGTACTTGATCTCGTAACCTTCGACTTCCAATCCCGTCGGGCGATTGGCTTCAATGTCCAAGTCACTAATCAATTGAAGTGCCTTCTTCACTTTGTCACGTGTCCCAGAAATCCAAGGGCGGGTTTCCGAGTTCAACAAACTGATCGCCAACGACCCATCCTCCAAGCGGTTCTCGTTTTCCCGCATGCCGAACTGGGCTCGCATGAATTGCATCAACTGAGGGAACGGGATATGGGTCAGCGTTCGCGCCTCGTACACGATAACAGAGTTGGTCTTGGCCTTATCGACAAGACTGCGGATTTGACGCAGTTGCCGAGCAGTTTCTCGCACGTACAACTCTTCCGAAATTGACAACAAACGAACCATTCCCCGTGGCTCCTTGATGATTCCACGAACTTGTCGCTCGATCGATTCGAAGTCCAAACCAGCGACATTGAACTTGCAGACAACCACTTCATACTCGCCGCGATCATCTAATTCCGTCTCCGAAACAATCGGAATCAAATCTTCCGGGAGTCCATCTTTTTGATGATCGATAATGATCAAGCGATTGCCGAAACGGACCAAGGTGAAGCCCTTCAAACTCAAATAGAAGTTCAACTGGTCGAGCGCTTCCTTGACCGAATAATTCTTGCCGTCAGCATTCGAAAACGTTCCGTCCGGGTAATTACTGTAGTCTGTGTAGACGATCAATCCGACCTGCTCGGCAAACCAGTCGATTACGGTGCTCCACTTCTCATTTTGAAACGCAAAACGAATCGTCGAGGTTTGCTGTGAAGCCGGAATCGATCCGGAACCAATCTTCCCTTCGTCCTGAACCGACGTTGAAATGTCCTGTGTCGAACCTGATACATCCTCGGCGGAAACTGCGGCAACTCCCGTTACGGCTGGGGGTTCGGATGGTTCACTTTGTTGGAATGCCATCGCAGACGTGGCACCAGCCGCCATCAAGCTGCTCCAGGTCGCCACTGCCACAATGGCACCGCGACCTCGTATGTCACCCGAGCTTAAAACCCGCTGGACAAATCCGGACAACAAACCCAAAGTCGAATCTTTTTTCATCATGAAATCTCGCTTCAGCGACCCGTCACCACAACTCGAATTGCCACAGTGTTCAATATTGCAACGCAGCAAAATAATCCAATTTTTTTCGACCTGCCATTATTCGAGAGAACTGTTGTTCGTCTTGAATTGGGACAGCAGATCAAACGTTTCCACCAGAAGACCGGAGGACAAC
>JAUXWY010000129.1 GCA_030681235.1 Pirellulaceae bacterium
TCGACAACTCCGAGAGTTGGAAGTCGCCACCAAAGCCTTAGCCAAAGGCAAGTTGGATCAACGAATCAACGAAGAATCTGCGGGACCGCTGCAGAGCATCTTCGTGGCACTGAACCAATTGGCCGTGCGTACAGAATCACTTCTAAAGACCCAACAAGAATTGATGCAAGGCGTTTCTCATGAACTCAAGGCACCGTTGTCGCGAATTCAATTTGCGGTCGAATTACTGCCAACGGAGCAAGACCCGGAAAAAATCAAGCAACGGATCCAAGTCATTCACTCGGGCGCGAACGAGTTGGAGGATATGGTCAATCGCCTGCTTCAATATGTTCGGACCGATGCTCCCCGCTCTAGCTCCACGATTTGGCGCGTCCCACTGGAACCGATCGTTCAGCAAGTCTTCGAGGGTGAGCGTCCGTTACATCCCAATCTCAATTACGAGATTGATCCCCGCATTGTCAGTGATGACATTTCCGTCCTCGTCAATGTAAACGATCTGACTTGTGTCGTGTCGAACACGGTACGTAACGCGAGTCGCTTTGCCAAACACCGAATCTTGGTCCTCGCCTATCGCACCGCAAAAGGCATCATCATTGATATCGAGGACGACGGGCCCGGCATCCCGGAAAACAATCGCGAGGCGGTGTTCCGACCCTTTGAACGATTGTCGGATGATCGTGGGAATGCCGGCTTGGGACTGGCGTTGGTTGGCCGCATTCTAAAGCGACATGGAGGCTGGGCAAAAGTCGAAACCAGCACCCTGGGCGGTTGCCGCATCCGCACGTTTTGGCCCAAACAATCCCCGCCGAATCCCGTTTAGCTGTGTTTATCCGCGAAGCAGAGCAAAGCCGGGCACGCACCTACTTTGCAGAATCAAATCGTTTTGGTCTGCCAGACTTATGTGGAACGATGAGACACAAAGTCGAGTGGTGGCGGGATTCTACCCGGCCCCAACCGAGCTTGTCTCGGTCGAGCCTAGGATTTACCACTAAGCACGATCGCAAGCAGTGTGAGCGGTCGAAAGATCGACTCGTTTAGCGAACAGAAACTTCCGAGACAGCAACGCTTGAGTCTCGCTGGCGCGAATACACGACGCGCAGGGTACGTTTATCCCGAAAGCGTCACCACTTTGCATTCACATTGCCAAGTGGCACTTCAATAATCTGTTCCAATTCCTGCAGTGCCGCCCAACTTCGTACGGCTAGCTCCGGGTCGGCCAGATCCATCGGCTCCAGTTGTTCGGGATAGTGGCAATCGATCCACGCTTGCAAGTCGTGATACAGAGAAGCATTCAACCAAATTCGCCCGCGCACTGCTTCCCGTTGTTTTTGATTCAACAACACACGTAACCGCAAACAGGCTGGTCCCCCTCCGTTGTTCATGCTCTGCCGCAGATCCATGGTTTTCACCGCGTCGAACGGTCGCTCGCCTTTTGTAAACTCACCTGCCAACAACCGGTCCATTGTCTCGCGGGCGGCCAGGACATTGTCGCATTCGTGCGGGCAAACCAAAACGACTTTCCCGTCGGCGGTCGTCAGGATCTGGCTATTGAACAAGTAACTCTGAACGGCGTCCGCCAGCGAAAGACTCGCCGCAGGAATCTCGGCCACGCTCAGTGTTCGATCGTATTGTCGTTCGTATCGTTCTCGCAACCGATCCAGTACCTGCGGTTGATCTAGAAAAGCATCTTCGTGCACCAACAGCAGGCCCAGATGTCCCACGGAAATCACATCGTTGTGAAACACCCCGGCATCGATGCCCGCTGGGTTTTGCTGCACGAAGCAAGTCAACGCTTCGTTTAGGCCATGACGACGAGCGACCGCTTGACTGGCTTGCAAAGTTTGTCGCGCCGGATAACGCCGTGGTTGAAGCGATTGAGAATCTAGTCCGTGCCGACCGAACACGAACAACTCGATTCCTGGTAGATGAAACTCGGGAGCCAGTCGCGTGTGATTGGCGGCTCCTTCATCGGTCAATGCAACCGCCGCCGGCAAAGGAGGATGAACACAGAAGTTTGTTTCGTCGGCGAAGATCGCCCGCAGCAACGGTTCCATGTCGTGCGACTCCAAGCTGCGATGCAGGGAACTGGCCAAATTCGCAGGCGTAAGATGAAGACGGCCATCGTTCGTGTCCGGTGAGGGGCTGACGGTAGCGGCGTTGGCCGCCCACATACTAGACGCGCTGTAAGCGGCGGCTAGGAGCGCGGGATCGGTCGCAGCGGCATGGCGAATAACCTCGGCATTGGATCCGGAAAAGCCCAAGTGCCGGAGCCATCCAAGTTGCGGCCGAACCAGTGGCGGAAGAATCGCTTGCGGCACACCCCAAGAGGCAACTTGCCACATTTTTTCCAAGCCCTGCCGAGCGGCAAGTCGCGGGTTAGACGCTTGAGCTCGATGCCGCTCGGAAGCCACGTTCCCAAACGCCAATCCGGCATAATTGTGGGTTGGACCGACCAGCGAATCAAATTGACACTCGACAAAGCCAGCCTCGAAATCCGTTCCCGACCTTGTATCCGACATGTTTTTTTTCGCACTCCTAGGCCGCCAATCACTACGCCACCGACAGCCCCAATATAGCACCGCCATCACGCCATCACCGCCCCCAGCTCTCACCGCTCATATTTCAACGAATCTCACCCACGCCTAACACAGAATCCCATTATGCACGCTGAACTACGCGTTCGAGCCACAACCGACTCCGTGCCCAACTCCGAACCATTTGGCCCCTTCCAGCGTCCGAAAAGGCGGCTAACATATTAGCCAGCAAAACGGATTCAATCCACGCATCGGAGTGTAGCTCAGCATGGTAGAGCGCTACGTTCGGGACGTAGAGGTCGCAAGTTCGAATCTTGTCACTCCGACTGATCCGAAGTCGTACAAATACAAGCAGTTACGGTTACCGTCTGACATTCAGACGCGCGGGTTTTCCCCGAATCCAAAACGATACATACCGTTTTAGAAAGGGAACCCCATGCCGCGTACATCAAACCTGCCCAAATACCGCAATCACAAGCACAGCGATCAAGCCATTGTCACGCTCTCAGGCCGAGACCACTACCTTGGTCCGCATGGCTCAACCGCGTCGGTTCGAGAATACGATCGACTGATTCAGGAATGGTTGGCCCGGGGTCGAACGAACAAGCAAGAGCTGGAAACCTTTGCCGTCACCGAATGCATGGCCATGATCGCCGCATCTTCGCCATCCTCGACTCGCTGCTTCCGAGGGACTCGGCGGTGACTGAGCGAAACCAGTCGCTCAAAATATCGCTCGAAGAGAATCTGCCCGGCCGCTGGGTCGCCCGTCTTGGCCGCCGCTAACCAATACGTTACCGAATGGGTCGAAGCGTCTTCATGATACTCCATAAACCTGCTTTAAAGTGAGGCGGTCGTCATTGACTACCTTCAATAGGCAATTGCTCAAGGTCGAACCTTGGCAGTACCATCGAAATAAGCTTGGTATCGAGGCCAGCTCCAGTTTGCTATGTCGCGGCCTACTCGGAGTCCAACCTCATTATCGATCGGAATGTGATAGCCGCCTAAAGCCCGCGACAAAGCCGCCATTTCCGCCGTGGCGCTCCAGGTGGGTAGATCTAACGTCATCACCTCGCCCGCGACGACTTCCGTGAGTTCGCAATGACGACGCTGCTCGATGAAACCATACACGTCCGAGCCAGTAAAAAGCTCGAGAACCTTTGAACAAGCACCGCTAACCGTCGCGTGACCGCTGGTATAGCCAGGAAAAGGGGGTGTGATGAATTCATTGGGCGAATAGGGATGCCACTCCTCGGCGGGCATCTCTTTGACTCCACCTTCACGTCCCGCCCATCCCAAAATTGTCTGGCCCTGAAAATAATGGCGAACCAAGGTCCAGGGACGCGATGAATCATAGTATCTCTTGGTCTCCCAACATGAAATAAACGCATCCGACGCTACGTTGGCGACCACGAAGTATAGCTTTACATCCTGGTCAAGATCGTGCCGGTCTCGTCGCGAGACGTCCTGTGCAAATCGCAACCAATGGCCGCTTTGACCGGTCGACCGCGGACCGTCCCGCATGAACTCAACAATCGCTTTCTGCTCGTTGGTCAAGCGGGCGTTATAAGCCAGAACTTGCGCGGTTTCGGCTCGCAATCGGTCGTCGTCGGCAGTGGTCAACGGAGGCGGACCGGGCCGAAATTGACTGGGGCTATCAAGGACAAGTAACTTGACACGATACCAATGGGGCGTCAGGAAACCCGGGGTGAATTTCGTGCCATCCGGTCGCGTAAAGGTGATCGGTTGCCAGCGGTCCGGATCGATTATTCGATCCGGCGGATTGACGGGTTGGTAGTACGTGTAATCAGAATAGGGCGTCCCATTACTTCCAATCTCGTCACCGAATTGATTAGCGCCGTCACGGCGACGATACTCGATCACCGCGTTTGCTGTCAATGTTCCCACTCCCTCGGGCGTTGTCGGGTCATCGCTGCTTACAAGGGGGTCGTATCCCATCGCGGTCATTTGTTCAGCCAGCCATTGTTGGGATTCTGGGTATGCAAACACCAATGCCCGATAGGAGGCATAGCTGATCGCTTTATGTTTGTTCTCCAACGTTCGTTTGGCAGGCGACTGCCGTAAGTTTCCACCCAGACGCGAACCGACCGCCTTATCATCGTAGGCTGCCCAGGCGTCGTACATAGCGGTGGCCCAAATCGCGAGCGTCCGAGCGCCAATTGTAGGCCTGGCCCCATATCGATCGACGTCTCGCGCCGTAGCCTCCTGAGCAATATCCAACCACAGGTATGCCAACGAAGCGTTCGCCGGGACATCGGCTCCCAAAAATCGGTGTAGCGGCTTGTCTTCTGCGGAGGGGTTTTGAGCCCCTGCTGAGCCGACGCAACCTGCGGCGACCCACCACAACCCGACCGCCATCCAGCACCGAAACGGCGTCAACCAAGTCGTCATCATCAATAGCTCACTTTCGGACATCAGTTGTCCAGTGGAAGCGTCCCAAAAATTGTTAAAACTTGAAAACTGGTCTCCCGCCGTGCGATAATCGCACGGTCGGAAGTCTCAAGTTCTTTAGACAACGGTGGACGCCGTTGGGGAGACCACCACGAGAGATTTTAGTTTGTATCATTCGTCCGGACAAGATTCGGGTACCGAATTCGGCGTAGTCACTCACGTTCGTCTTTCTTTAGCCTTTTATCGACGGTGACTACCGCGCCTGCTCAGGGGACGACGTTTTATAATTGGGCATCCGTGTCTGTCTGACGATGGGCGTGTTGCCTTATGTCGATAAACTTCTCTTGACAGGTCGTGCAATTCTTGGGAAGACGCGTTGCTGGCAAACGCAATGACCCCCTTGAGAAGATCACTGGGCCCTCGGTGGGTGCCCAGTTTGGAGTGTTGGAATGGCTTGGCAAAAAAAGGACCCCCATGTCTGGGGTGAGGTCTTGATCCAGCCTGGCCAAGAACTAGATGCAGAAGTCCCGATCAGCGAAAGCTACTGCGGACGGAAAGTCAGCTTTCCCGTCCATATCAAACGTGGCCCCGCGCCTGGACCCACCGTGTTTGTCACCGCCGCCGTTCACGGCGACGAGTTGAACGGCACGGCTGCGATTCGTTCCTTGATTTTTGATCCGGACGTGCAACTGCGCTGTGGCACTTTGATCCTGGTCCCGGTCGTCAATGTCCTCGGCTTTGAGACCCATTCTCGCTATTTGCCAGATCGACGAGACCTGAATCGTTGCTTTCCTGGTTCCGCCAACGGAAGCCAAGCCAGTCGACTCGCGCGAGTGGTGTTTGACGAGATTGTGGGCCGAAGTGATTTCGGAATCGATCTCCACACGGCAGCCATTCGTCGAACCAACTTTCCCAATGTGCGCGGTGATCTGGGCAACGCCAATGTTCGGCAACTCGCCGAAGCCTTTGGATGTGACATCTTGGTCGATGAAATTGGTCCGGAAGGCTCCTTTCGCCGATCCGCAACCGACGCGGGCTGTCCCACGATTATCCTGGAGGCCGGCGAAGTCTGGAAAATGGAACAACCGATCGTGGACGTCACTCGGCGGGGCATCAAGAATGTGCTGCAACATCTCGAGATGCTCGGAGGAGTTCGGCAGTCGCGTTTGCAGTTTAATGTCGTCGAGAAGACCCAATGGATTCGGGCCGATCATGCGGGATTCGTCGAGTTTCATTGCGAGCTGGGCAGCCGCGTTCGGGAAGGCCAAAACTTGGCAACGATCACTACGATCCTGGGCCGAAATCCGGTCACCTTGGTGGCTCCCATGGACAGCATCGTTCTGGGCCTTACCACATTGCCAGTGACCACACCGGGGGAACCCATCTGCCACTTGGGGCAAGTCCGCTTTCAACCGGCGATGTTAAGAACCGCCGTGATTCGCCTTTCCGACGCGGCGTAGAGCGCTGGTGTACCGGCTTCATCCGGCGGGAAGTGTGAAAACACTCTTTTCAGCAACCCGCCGGCTGAAGCCGGTACACCAGCGTTCGCTAAAGTGACTCTGTATTAACGCTTCGGCAATCGTTCTAAGGTCCGGAAACGGAGCCGTTCAAAGCCCAAACACGGGCCGCCGCGAATTTGGCGGTTGGTGTTGTTGT
>JAUXWY010000135.1 GCA_030681235.1 Pirellulaceae bacterium
GAGCTCTTTGTGGGAATCGGGCGGAGGCATGATTACTGCGACGTCGTGACTTGTGATCCGCAGGAATAATTCGCTCCGAGCAGGTTGTCCGGGAACGATGGCAGTCTCGCCACTATCGCTGGGCGAAGTGACACTACTGAAAAGATCGAGTCGCAATCCGCCTTGCAGCGCATGCGCATCGGGGCCGTGACACGCAAAACACTTGTCCGCCAAGATCGGCCGAATGTCTCGATTGAAGTCGATTTCGTCAGCGAGCCCCCAATTTGCCGAGCAAAGCGTCAGCATCAACCCAATGGCGACTGGCGTTAAATGACCACGTGTTCGCATGGAGTGATCTTTGAAATAAATGATCGCGGGCGGGCAGGCTGAGGTGGGGTCGAGGTTTTAAATCTAATTCATCCGCCGGTCAAAAGCAACCACTATTCGCGAACAGCTTCAATACATGTCTTTGAAGGTGATATCGTGAGCAAACAGCTGAGGGCTTGGGCAGATACGGTTGTCCGTCGCCACATCAAGTGCTTGGATGCTGCAACCTGTTCGCGACTTGGCAACGACCGTTTGTAATATTGTTTCACAGCCAACACGCGGGCCACCGCAAATTGGGCGGGTAAACATTTTGGGCCAAGTTGGACGATGACGTGGCGGGAATAGTCGTCTTTCTGTCGATGACGCAGTGGAGGCCGTGTCATCTATGGATGGGGCGCCGTATGGGATACAACCTGTGAAATTACAACCAGATATTCCTCGCATGACTCGAGGCTTAGCGCAGCTTCGTCTCGAACCGTACAGACTATTGGTCGCTTAGAGGGAGTTTCGACGCGTGGAGATTCTGGGCGATTTCTCCAATCTTTCTATACCCAAGCCGCAACACGGACTCGCGGAGATCGTTCGAGTGAAAGCGATTTCCAATGTAGGTCGCGCTGTTGGCTACATGCAGCACCTCGGCAGTTAGAATCGCATCCTGAGAAATCATGGCGATCAATTCTTCGGGCGATGTTTCCAATTGCGTTGCAAGCAAACATACCTGTTCAGCGATCGTTTCTTGGGAAGCGAGAATCGTCATATCGCTACGCCGTTCTTCGACCGATTCGCGGTTGGTGGGCGATGCAGGGCAACTCACCATTGCTGATGCAGTTTTCTCCGTCGCAGGCTTTTCAGCCAAATCATTCGCGACAGGTTGTGGTACATTTTTCTCCGTGTCGGGCCGAACGACCTCGCGATGCCGCTCCACTAGCGACTTCATCTTCGCGGCAAACGCCGCGTAGTTGGTCGGCTTGTAGACGATGTCGTCCACTCCTCGCAGTAACAAATCCTTGGTCAATCTGGGGTCGTCGACGCTACTATGGACGACGATGAACGGCCGCTTCTCTTCCTTAAGCAACTGGACGGCCAAGGCATGGCCGTTTTTGTTTGGCATGCGTAAATCAGTGACGACCAAGTCGAACTGCTCCACGGCAAGCCGACGGAGGGCCTCTTCGCCGTCCGCCGCATAGACACAGCTAAATCCTTCCTGTATCAGGGCAAATCCGACGGTTTGGCGAGAAATGCTCTCATCGTCGACTACGAGCGACCTAAACGTTTGCAAGACCATTTGTATTTCCCCATGAAACTATGTGTTGATTGGTAGGTTACAGTACATCGATTCCTCACTCGGTCCCGGACGACATTCTGCGAATGCAGACGCGGGGAAGCAAGCAGATGACTTGTGTGGCAAGCGATCCATCTCATTTTCGGCGTGTGTTACGTGTGCTGCTAATTGGATCCTTAGGAACTCGTTTTCCCTCTGAAGAAATGCATCGACGACATTCGGATCAAAATGCTCGCCCCTCTCCGATACAATGATCGTCCTGGCTTCCTCATGGCTCATCGCACTCTTGTACACGCGTTTCGATGTCAGCGCGTCGTACACGTCGGCCAGCGCGACAATTCGACCACACAGGGGAATTGCTTCACCAGCCAGTCGGCCAGGATACCCGCGACCGTCGTAGCGCTCATGATGGCACAATGCAATATCGTGCGCCATGCGTAGGAACTCGGCGTTCGGGAACTCATTCATGGCGGCGGCTAGCGTCTGCGCTCCATGCACCGTATGCGTCTTCATCACCTCGAACTCGTCGGCCGTCAGTTTGCCGGGTTTAAGCAGAATCGAATCCGGAATGGCGACCTTGCCGATGTCGTGGAGCGGACTTGTTTCGTAGATCAAGTGAACGTAGTCGTCGTTGATCACGTCGCGAAAAGCAGGGTGGAATTGCAACTCTTGAGCCAGCAAGCGGCAGTAGCTCCGAACTCGTTCCAAATGCGTCCCGGTGTCGGAATCACGCGATTCCGCCAGCTTGGCCAAGGCGAAGATCGTCATGTCGCTGGATTCAGAGCGGATGATTCGGCGACCGGTGTTGACCCGCAGAACCAATTCGGCGGGGTTGAATGGCTTCGTCACGTAATCGTCCGCGCCTGCCTCCAGCCCTTCCAGCGTATCCTGGGGCCGATTGTGGCTGGTTAACATCAGGATATAGATGTAGCGGCGTAGCGTGTTCGAGCGGATAGTTCGGCAAAGCTCCAGACCATTCATGCCGGGCATGCTCCAGTCGCACACAACCAACTGCATGTTTTGGTGGGTCAGTCGCGCCAAGGCTTCTTCGCCACTGCAGGCAACGGTTACACCGTAGCCTGCCGACTGTAAAGTCTGGGCAACCGCCAGCCGCGAAATGGGTTCGTCATCAACTATTAGGACGTCCATCGTTTGTCTTCTCTCTCTTTATCTGGCAGGTGATGAACGTCGTTGTAGATCCGTCCGAAGGGTTGGGATATAAGTCAGGCAGCGATCCATTTCGGCTCGCAATTCATGAACCATGTCCAATAGCAGAGAACTCTCGCCAGCACGGCCTGCCGCTTCTATTTTTGCGGAGAGCTCCCGCACGGATTCCGCGCCGATAATCGCCGTTGCCCCCTTCAACGAATGGGCCGCCTCCGCTGCCTCTTGCACGGCGTCACTCTCGGTATGCAGAACAATCTCCTCCAAAAGTCGATTTCCACTGATCTCCAATTCGTCCAGGAGAGCAAGGGCAAACGAAACATTGCCCATGCACCGCGAGAAGAGCACCTCTACATCGATCGGAGGGACGGTCTGGTGGCTGGTTGCTGGTACAGGTAATTTCATAGCGTTTCGTCTCCGAGTTGCGAGAATCTTCATGGAAAACGTAACTTGCCAGACCCGACCGTCGCTTGAAAACACAAGGAAACGAGCGATTTGGCACCCTGCCCGATCCGACCCTATCGCTTGGTCCTATTTTAGGGGCAGTCCAATGACTTCCAGAAAACCTGCGGGCACTGAAGTCGCGTTGAAGCACCTCAAGGGGCTGTAAATTCCCATTGAAGCGTCGAGTTTGAGACGTCATGCCGATGGAAAAGCCGCTCAGGATATAGTGTCTTCAACCGAACGTGTTCAGATTCCCTTGCCGGTTGGCGTCGGAGGCGGAGATGTCGAGCCAAGATACTTACGAAACATCGCTTGCAACTGCGCGGCTTCGAGCGGTTTGGTGAGGTAGTCGTCCATGCCAGCTACCAGACAACGTTCGCGATCCCCTTTGATGGCGTTGGCGGTCAGGGCGATGATGGCCATACGGCCAGGGAGTTCACCT
>JAUXWY010000151.1 GCA_030681235.1 Pirellulaceae bacterium
CCACCCAAAAAACCACTTGACCAATAGGTCGTCACCCGATACATTGGCATGCGATGCATTGGAAACGGATGGGGTTCGTTAGGATGACAGGCGGAGAGTATGGCGGATCAGATTGAGAGTGAGTTGCTTCGTGGGAGTATGGACCTGATGGTGCTGAGCGTTTTGGCTCAATCACCCAAGTACGGTTATCTCTTGCAAAAGGCTTTGAGCGACAATAGTCAGCAGCAGATCAAACTGTCGGCTGGGACCATGTATCCTTTGCTGCATCGCTTGGAGGAGGCGGGACTGGTGAGCAGTCGTTGGGACGACAGTACGGGTCGACGGCGAAAGTGGTACGAGTTGACGGCGAAGGGGCGTAAGAAGTTGGTCAAGCAGGCCGAGCTGTGGCAGCAGTATGCCAATTGTATCAACCGGCTGCTGACCGAGATCAAGCTAGTGATTCCGGCTCCGGCGACGCAGAGCTAGAGGTCACGATTTTTCCCAGATTTTTCCCAGATTTTTCCGAGGACTTTTCCAAGGAGCGAAACGATGTCCGAACGCGAGTTCGAGCACTACTTGACGCTATTGGGTTCAATGCTGCGATTGCGTCCCGAACAACGGGCCGAGATTGCGGAAGAGCTTCAACAGCATTTGGATGAACGGTTGGTTGATTTGCAGGCGGCGGGCCTGAGTCGCGACGAAGCGATTCAACAAGCCTTGGCCGAGTTTGGTGACGCCGCCGGGTTGGCGGCTCAA
This sequence comes from Pirellulaceae bacterium, assembly GCA_030681235.1. Lineage (GTDB taxonomy): Bacteria > Planctomycetota > Planctomycetia > Pirellulales > Pirellulaceae > M30B19. The sequence continues at coordinate 736 of JAUXWY010000151.1, forward strand.
TTCTCTTCAGTTTCTAGGCGACGATATCGGAGATGGATGATGCGTGCAGCGACAGCTTCAGTAACTTCAGCATTTATGGTTCTTATGTTGTTTGTCAGCTTTTGGCCGGCTGGCGGTCGAATCGAGTTGGCATCACCGACCACCGCTCAGGATGCAACTCCAACAGGGGCCGAGGTTCCGGCGGGCGCGAACAATCCATTCACCAACAGCGCGGCGTCAACGGCGGCACGGGTTACGCCCGTTCTGACCCGCGAAGCCAAGAATGCCGCGACCCGTCAAGCGTTGGAAGAAAAAAAATCGCCGCAGTTGAACTCGGAGAGTCTCGCGATTCTCATGGATTTCTTGAGCGCCGAACTGCCTCACGGCTGTTGGTTGGATCGACGTAGTCTGGAAGAATCCGGCGTGAGCGTCGATGACTCGCAATTGTCATGGCAATTGGAAGGTGCAAGTATCGCGACCATGTTGGAGATGGTTTTGGTGGAGTTCGACTTGGGCTATCAGATCCGTGACGGAATTTTGGTGATTACGACTGCGGATGCCGCTGAAAGCAAACTGTCCGTTGTTGTTTATGATGCCGAGCATTTGTTTTCTTCGGTCGTGCTCGTCGAAGGACAATTCAATGTCCAACTTCGCGCGGCACTTCAGCCGTTATTACAAGCCACTGCCGGCCTTGCTGGGGGCGATTCGACGACAATCCGTGAGTCCATTGACCGGGTCGTCGAGAAATTGGAGTCGAACAATGCTTTGGCTCGATTCGAAAACGCGGTGGCGTTGCTGCAAACTCAAGTCGACCCCGATAGTTGGGAAGCCAGTGGCGGATCAGGAACGATTTCCTGTTTGAACCAACAATTGATTGTTCGTCAATCTGAAAGCACGCATCGAAAAATCCAAAAGTTCTTGGAAGATTTGGCCATCTATGCGGGCAAGTAGAGCGGTTTGTTACCAAATGGCGCTCCAGAATCGTATTCGTGCTCAATGATGTTACTCGCAGCCGTCGTAGTGCATCGAGTGCGAGAACCGCAATCGCGGAGTATGAGAAGGAGTTAGACCGACCGCATCGCACTGAATAATTTCGGGTAGGTGTTGCAACCGATCCGCGACGTCGGTCCGTTTTTGTGGATTTTTAAAATCGAATTTATGGTGGATTTCGTGGCCAGACTCGCGTACAATGCATTGACGTCAGGGGACGTACATATGGATTCTAGAAATGCGATTCGCAAATACTTGTGTTCTTTTTCAGCTCTTGGCGGCAACGTTGTTGGTTGGGGGACAGCCGACCGAGGGCTTCTTCCAAGGCACCGGAGTCGGCACGATTCGAAAGACGCATGTTGTTACGGCTGTGGCGACAAGCATTGATGGAACGGGCTCGAAAGTCGCGAGCGCGATTTCCCGTCCTGAAAAGAAGAGTGCTGAAACAAGGCGTCTGCTGGAAGAGCTGGATTCCTTGCCACTTGACAAAGTGAAATTGAACGACGTCGAAAATCTCCTCAATGAGCAGCTCCCGTATGGGTGCATCGTCGACCGTAAGAGCCTGGAGGAAGAGGGAATTGATGCGGCATTGGTTATTTGCCACTGGTCTCTGGCCAACGCGAGTCTGGGAACCATGCTTGAAATGGTCCTGGACAACGCGGATTTAACGTATCGGATTCAAGACGGTATTTTGGTAATAACGACGAACGTCTCGGCACAAAATCATTTGGAGTTGGCCGTTTATGATGCAAAGGAATTGTTTGATTCCGTCGTCGTTGTTGAGCCACATATGGTGGAGGATGTTGTCGTCCGTCAATTGCTCAACCAGCGTTTGATAGGTGAGCCAATTGGAGACTTGGATGCTGTTCGAGTAGTACTCGATAAATATGTCGATAAATTCGGCCCACGAGCAGATGAGTTGCGATACAATCGAGTTTGCGGTCTTATCGAATCGTTGGTCGACCCGGATTCGTGGGAGAACAACGGAGGCACGGCTTCGCTCTCGAGTGTCGGCAAGCGATTGATCGTTCGTAATACGGAACGCACTCATCGAAAAATCCGCAAGTTGTTGGATGATATAGAAAAAAACGACAACTAGTGTTTGGCGACAGCTTAAGGGTTGTCGCTGGGATCGTTGACCCGAGACGACCAGCGACGCCGCCGGGTTGGCGACTCAATTCTCTTCAGTTTCTCAACGACGATATCGGAGATGGAAGATGCGTACCGCGACAGCTTCAGTGACTTCAGCGTTTATGGTTCTCTTGTTGTTTGTCAGTTTCTGGCCGACCGGCGGACGAATCGAATTGGCACCACCCACGACCGCTCAGGATTCGACACCTCCCGCGATCGAGAGTACAACTGCGGACTCGGCCGATCCGTTCACCTCGAAAAATCCGTGGACCGCAACGTCTCCGGCAAACGCAACAGGTACTAGAGTTGTATCGTCTCGCGAAGGCCGGAATGGTGAAACTCGTCTGTTTTTGGAAGAAACGTCGGCACTTTTGCTTAATAATTTGAGTATTCGAGAGCTGGCCGATGAACTCGCCACGATCCTTCCCTATGGATGTTTGGTCGATCGGAAACGATTAACCGAGGAGGGAGTTGAAGCAAACGCGGGTGACCTTACCTGGACGCTGGCCAACGCCAGTCTTGCGACAATGCTCGAATTGCATCTCGATGAACTTGAATTGACCTATCAAATTCGCGATGGAATTTTGGTGATCACGACAAAACGCCATGCTGAAGAGGATTTGTGTCTTGTCATTTACGAAGCCAAAACACTGTTTAATTCCGACGTTTTGGTTGAACAGAATCTGGCGGAAGAAGTCATCCAACAACTGGTCAATTCGCGTCCATTGGGCCAACCGGCGGGCGACATCGATTCGTTGCGAATATCGGTCGAACGGTTTATCGAAAAATTCGGCCCGCGTGCGGAAGAGCAGCGTTTCAATCGTGTCGCTAACTTGATTCAATCTCAGATTGAACCGGATTCCTGGCAAGAAAATGGCGGGACGGCGACGATTTCCAGCGTGGGGACCCGACTGGTCGTTCGTCAAGCCGAACGCACCCACCGCCAGATTCGTAAGTTGCTGGACGACCTTGCGGCCACCGAAGGTCAGTAGTCGAGATCCGTCACCGTTGAAAGTCTGACAAAATGCTAGTCGTTCACGTTCCTGCCTGCCGCAGTTCGCTCTGGCCGCGCGGTTAATCATCCACGTTTGAGCGAAACGACTCCAAGCGATTTTCCATTTCGGTTCTTGTGGGCGCATCGGAGGGTAGCCGTTGCAATAACGCCGTTTGACATTCGATGGCTTCTCGCCAATTCTCTAGTTTGGCAAACGCTTCTGCCAAATCGACCAGGATGGCGAGGTTATTGGGGTCGCCCGATTGCTGTATCTGCCGAACGTCGTGAATCATGGCTGGAGTCGCGTGTTCGATTGCAACGCTATAGTCGGTGATTGCTGCTTCGTGGTTTTTCAATAACGTGCAGATCTTCCCGCGTGTATAAACATAGAACGCATGGGACGGTTCCAATTCGAGGGCTCGTTTGGCATCCGCCAGCGCCCGCTCCAAGAAATTCGAACGGAGCAACACGAGTGACCGTTCGTGGTAGTAGGCTGCATTGATTGGGTCCAGACGGATGGCGTGATTGTAATCGAATAGTGCTTCCTCAGAGTTTTGTTGGCGATCGAACGCAAATCCTCGATTGCGGTAGGCGGTCGCGTCAATGGGTTTCAGCACAATCACTTGGCTCAAATCCTGGATCGCCGATTCGATGTCCCCCAGCTCTATCAAGACAGCCCCGCGATTGGTAAAGGCACCGTCAATTGCCGGATCAAGTTCGATAGATTTGGTGTAATCGCTCACAGCGGCTTGCTTGTCCCCCATTCGATCGCAGACGATGGCCCGATGAAAGTAGGCGGACGCCTGTAGCGAGTCAAGTTGGAGGGCTTGGTCCAAGTCCGCCTTGGCTTCCTGCAGACGACCCATTTCTCGGTGGCAGGTCCCTCGGTCGACGAGGTACCTCGGTTGATCAGGATGCCGCGCGAGCAAGATTTCCAAATCGCTGATT
>JAUXWY010000153.1 GCA_030681235.1 Pirellulaceae bacterium
TACGAACAATATTGTTCCCTAACAAACCAGTTGCACCGGTCAACACCAACTTCATGTTGTGTCCCACCTGTTCGCGAGTTACCCGGTGATGTTCCAACCGGTGCGGTAAGCGCGTTTCAGGAATGCGTCTGCTGCCGGAACTCCTGTTGTCAACGCGGCGCCATCCCACGAGATCGGTTTGCCAAACCGATAGGCAACGTTGCCCAATAAGACGGTTTCGGTCAAACGACCGGAGTAGGTAAAGTTACAAGTTGTGGGCCCACCATTGCGACAGGCGTTGGTCCATTCCAAATAGTGCCCGACAGAATCGGGAATCGTCGCAGCGGGCTTTTGATAATTGGCAAACTGCTCCGAAGGATACAAACGCCACTGGCCATAATCGGCGAACAACGAACCCTTCGTGCCGACAAAAAACACGCCCATCCCCGGTACAGGCGTCCCGTTGATTTGCTGCGGAATTTGGTCGCCGTCGTACCAAGTCAGCTTCAACTTGCCATGTTTTTTCGTGGCCGGGAAGTTGTACACGACGCTTAAACCCAGGGGACACGTTTCGGGGTGGACGGCTGGCCCAATCGCTGCCACATGATCGGGATGTTCAAGTCCCAAAGCCCAAAACGGCAGGTCCATCAAGTGGCACGCCATATCGCCCAATGTGCCTCCACCAAAATCCCACCAACGACGCCAGTTCGCCGCGTGATAACGGTCGGCGGCAAAGGGCCGCTGTGGTGCACCGCCCAGCCAAAGATCCCAATCCAAGTGAGCTGGAACCGGATCGGCCTTTTCGGGACGATCACCGCCACCCCAACCTTTTCCTACCCACACATGGACATCCGTCACGTCTCCAATGACTCCGCTTTGAATAATCTCGACCACATCGCGATAGTTTCGCGTCGAATGAATCTGGGTTCCCATCTGTGTGGCCACGCCCTTGGACTCGGCCAACTTGGCCAAGGTCCGCGCTTCCCACACGCTGTGTGTCAATGGTTTCTCGCAGTAGCAGTGCTTGCCTTGCTCGATCGCCCAATAACTTGCATGGAAGTGATGGTGATCCGGAGTGCTGACGACCACCGCATCAAAGTCTTTTGGTCGATCCAGCAGTTTGCGATAGTCGGTCAACTTCTGAGCTTTGGGATGAGCTTCAGCCGCTCGGTTCAAATAGTTCTGATCGACATCACACAAAAAAGCGATCTCTTCGTGCAGCACGCCGCCAAGGTTTTCTGCCGCTCGATTGGCCACACCAATGATCGCCATGTTCATTTTGTCATTCACCAAACGGCTGGCTCGAGCGGTTTGCGTCCAATATCCTCCCATCGCGAGTCCGGATGCACCAACCACAGACGCTTGCAAAAAACGACGACGATTCAACATGACAAAATCCTTTGAGGGAGGCGGGGGGCGAACGGGGCAAGGCAGGATTGTCCGCGATCGGACCGACCCATTATTATCCTACCGCCGCGCGTTGCAACTGGGTCAACGGCACATAAAACTTTAAATAGCTACCACCATCCGTGTATTTTTGGCCCCTTTGATGGGGAACCAGCACCGTCGCCCGCCGCGTGATTCGATTCACGGTTCCCACCATTTGCTCGCCATTAAGCGAAAACTTCACCTGATCGCCGACGCGAATCCCGAGGTCTTTCCGGGCCTTGTCGACCGGCGTCAGTAGTTCATGACTCGACTTGCGATGGTCAAACAGTCCGTTGGCAATTCGCAAGAATCGTCCCGCGGCGCAACTGGAATGAAACCAGACCAACATTTCGCACAAGTGGATCGTCTCGTGCTCCATCACACGTTGCATGGCTTCCAAGCGACTTTGACAACTCAAACCCGTCACTTGAATCGGTCGTTGGTTCTGAAATGACTCAAACAACAGCGTCGACGACAAAGCAATCTCGAATCGTGGCGGTCGATGTTGGGACTTCGGGTAATGCCAGCGAGTGGTCTTGCCGCCGGCACTGGTCATTCGCCTAGACACGCGAAAAGTCAGACTCGAGCCCATGTTCGCAAGCGCCAAGTCGATTTGCCCGTTGAAGAAAATGTCGTCATACAAATGGAACATCGACTTCAGATCTTGAACGTGCAAGGCCTGGAAGTTCGGATGTTGAATCGTGCGGCTAGCCCGCAACATCGATTGATAGATATCCAATTGGCGACCCAAGATCTGCGAAGCTGGCAACCTGCCGGTTGCTAATACTTTTTCTAATCCAGTCACTCCATCCTCCGTGTGATCCGGCGAAGCCCACTCGGCACATCCCGCCAATGCTTTCTTCCCTTGTCGTCTTGTGCTATTCTAGACCAAACACACCCGCGAGAGTCAACAGGGAAAAAAATTGTCCGTGTGCGATAACTTTTGAATGGAACGACATCATGGATTGGGCGCCAATTGGGTTTTTCGTCATCGTGGTCCTGGTGCTCATTGCGGTCGTTGTCGGTTCGTTGATCGCGGCCAAGCGCCGGACGGAAGCGATCAAACAATTGGCCGATTCGCTGGGGTTGGCGTTCCAGCAACAGACGAGCGTCGAGCAGTTGGAGATGTTCAAACAGATTTCCTATTTCAATCGCGGTCGCAGCCATCAAATCCTGAATCATCTGTCCGGTAGTACCGATGTCGCTGCAATCCACATCCTGGACTTCCATTACACGATCGGCTCAGGGAAAAACTCCTCGAAAAAGCAACAGACCGTAGTGGCGTTGGTTTCCGATGAACTGGACGTACCAGGCTTTGACTTGGCTCCCGAGTCGATTTTTTCCAGATTCACGGAATGGTTCGGAGTGCAAGATATTGATTTCGAGAGCCATCCTCAGTTCTCAGAGAAGTTTATCCTGCAAGCCACCGACGAGGATGCGGTTCGTCGATTCTTGGATCATCCATTGCTCGACTTCCTTTGTCAAAAGCCAGACATTTACCTCAGCGTGCGACGTGGTTTCCTCTGTGTTTATCGGCCCGACAAATTGGTCCCACCCGAGCAATGGAAGAACCAAATGGCGGAAGGCTTCGAGGTCTATCGCATGTTAGTCGATCGAATGGCTCGATGAGTCGTCTGTGAAAACTCGCCACCGAGCCGAAACGCAAGCTGGTCCGCCGAGCTCGAACTCACGACATGCGGTAGGCCGTTGGTCGTAGTGCTGACAAGCTTGTTGTTCGCGATCAAACCACACACATGGCAACAATTCAAACTGTTGTCCCATCGCCACGCGTTCGTGAATTGGCAAAAGCCATTCGCTGGGAATCTCGTGTTGTTCGCATTCACCCGCTGCAAACGGCGGCAGCGGCGTCAGCCGACAGCAGGCTCCGCATCCGGTACAGGAAGTCGCCACTTGGTGCAGCAGCCGAAGCTGCGGTTCTTGAAATTGCGACACAAGTGGTTCGTCCACGTCACTGATTCTCGATCAACCGGGGCGGCAAACGGCAAGCGGCCACCATTAAGGGCGGGATTACGGCCAGTACCTGCCCCTTGCCGAAAACGCCCCAGGGACTCTAATAATAGACACTAGTCGCGGTCGATTCCCATCCCCCCGACATCACCACAGGAGACTTGTCATGAGCCAAACATCGCCCGTTCCGTCGAATACGCTTCAACATTCGAAGGATCCGCTCCGGTTTATCGATGTCGATCACGTTCATTTCTATGTGGGGAATGCCAAGCAAGCAGCGTTCTTTTATGCATTTTGTTTCGGATTCGAGATCGAACAAGTCGCCGACCTGACCACCGGCAGTCGCGAATCGGCGTCGTACTTGTTGACGCAAGGCAATATCCGCTTGTTGTTAACTAGCGGCTTGCACGCGGAACATCCGGCCAGCCAAGAAGTTGCCCACTTCGGCGACGGCATTAAAGATGTGGCGTTTACGGTCGATGATGCGGTAACCGCCTACGAGCAGGCGTTGGCCAATGGAGCGACCTCGGCCTACGAGCCACATGAGATTTCTGATGAGCACGGGACGGTGGTGTCCGCCGGGATCAAAACTTTCGGTCGCGTCGTACACTCGTTTGTCTCGCGGACGGGCGAATACACATTGGATCGCGTCAAGCACTTTGGCCTGTTCGGCCCACGATTCAAGAAGATGGGGCACTTGGGTGTCAACGATTACAATCGCGCCAATCCGTGCGGTCTCTTTTATGTCGATCACTGTGTCGGCAACGTCGAAATGGGCCAAATGGACAATTGGGTCAATTGGTATTCGGACGTTTTGCAATTCAAACTGTTCAAGCACTTCGACGATCAAGATATTTCGACGGAATACTCGGCCCTGATGTCCAAAGTTTTGGATTCCGGCCGCGAGTTGATCAAGATTCCCATCAACGAACCGGCCGAGGGCTTGCGGAAGAGTCAAATCCAAGAGTACTTGGATTGGCACGATCAGACACCTGGGATTCAGCACTTGGCGTTGCTGACCAGCGATGCGATCGACTCGGTCGCCCAGTTGCGTGCACGAGGGGTCGATTTTCTCTCGATTCCGGACACGTATTACGATCGAGTCTGGGATCGCGTGGGCGAGATCCGCGAAAGTACCGATAAAGTCCGCGAGTTGCGATTACTAGCCGATCGCGACGACCAAGGATATCTACTGCAAATTTTTACCAAGCCGCTCCAAGACCGCCCGACCCTGTTCTTCGAGATCATCTGTCGTCGCGGAAGCCAGTCGTTTGGAAAAGGCAATTTCAAAGCTCTGTTTGAATCGCTGGAAATCGAACAAGAACGCCGCGGCAACTTGTAAATCAAGGTGACGCTGGTCGGAACGATTGTACGGTACCGTCTGTCGTGATTTGTCCGAATCGGTTCTAATTCTCGTTCGGTTCGAGGCATTTGTTAGTGATTTTTGCTCCGCTGCTGCGACTTGGCTGGCAGCCCAGCGGAGCTCGAAGGAGTAGATCGTGTCAACCAATGGAACCGTCGCCATTCTGCCTGGCGACGGAATCGGTCCTGAAGTCATCGAACAAGGCGTACGCATCATCGAGCACCTGAACCAACATTCCGGGGCAGGGCTTGTTTGTGAACGAGCCCCGGTTGGCGGTGCGGCCTACGATTTGCACGGCCATCCGTTGCCGGCCGCGACCCTAGCGTTGGCCAAGCGAGCCGACGCGATTTTGCTGGGTGCCGTGGGTGGTAAAAAGTGGGAGTCGTTGCCGCGAGAATTGCGACCCGAGCAAGCCCTGCTGTCGCTTCGCAGTGAATTGAACTTATTTGCGAACCTTCGCCCGGCTATTCTGTTCCCGGAGTTGGTCGCCGCCTCGACGCTAAAACCTGAAGTCGTCTCGGGTTTGGACTTGATGATTGTCCGCGAACTGACGGGTGGAATCTATTTCGGTCAACCGCGCGGGATCCGAACCGAAGCGGATGGAACACGCACCGGCTACAACACGATGGTCTACAACGAAACGGAGATTCGTCGAATCGCTGAATCGGCCTTTCAAATCGCACGGCTGCGAAATCGCCGGCTTTGCTCCGTTGAAAAGGCCAACGTGCTCGAAGTTTCGGAACTATGGCGTGAAATCGTTACGGATGTTGGTCGAAGTTATCCGGACGTGGAACTGTCGCACATGTATGTCGACAACGCCAGCATGCAGTTGATCAAAGCTCCGAAACAATTCGACGTGATTGTGACCAGCAACCTATTCGGCGACATTTTGTCCGACGCGGCGTCGATGCTGACGGGCTCGATCGGGATGTTGCCCTCGGCCAGTCTGGACGCGAAGCAAAAAGGCATGTACGAACCCGTTCACGGTTCGGCGCCCGACATCGCCGGGCGCAACATTGCCAATCCGTTGGCGACGATCTTGTCGGTCGCCATGATGTTCCGCAGCACATTTGGTCGGAACGATCTCGCTCAACGAGTAGAACACGCCGTCCGTCAGGCACTAGCCCAAGGTTATCGAACCGGGGATATCGCAACGGCTAGTCAACCGACCATCGGGACACGCGAAATGGGCGATGCCGTGCTCGCGGCGCTCTAACTCCCGGACCGACGAACCGCAAGGAATGCATCCATGGCACGCAACGAACAGTTTATTCGGCAACATCGGATCTTGCAGATCTTGGAGCGAGTTCGCTTTGGTCGCACGATTAAAGAACTGAATCAAGATTTACAGGAAGAGCTTGGACTGGACTCGTTGCATGATCGCACGATTCGTCGCGACTTGGAAGCATTGCAGTCGGCAGGGATTGACCTGGGCGTTTATGACGAAGCCCGAGGCAAAGTTTGGAAACTGGGTCCGCGAGCCAAAGAGTCCGTGAAGATCTTGGCGTCGGCCTCCGAGTTGATCGCACTCTCGTTGGGGCGGGACCTGATGTACCCGTTGGCGGGGACGCCGTTCTGGAATGCCATCGAATCTTTTTGGAGCAAGATCAAAGACGAATTGCCGTCCAGCGTTTGGCAACATTACGAAAAATTTCGCCGCGTGGTGCATGTGCTTGGCATGCCCAACAAGTCTTATCAGGCCCAGCACGGAATCTTGCAGTCGATCAACCGCGCCATCATCCAGCATCGTGTCGTGGAAATCGAATATCAAGGATCCGCCAACGCAGAGCCGAAACTGCGCAAGATCGAACCTTATGGCTTGGTTTTTTTCAATCACAGCTTGTACATCGTGGCCGCCGCTCAGGAAGATGCTTCAGGCAATCGCATTCGAAATTGGAAGTTGGATCGCTTTCGCAAGGCTCAAGCTTTGGACGAGTGGTTCAAGAGCCCCGAAGACTTTGATCTGGAGGAATTCACCAGTCGTGGGTTGGGGATTTTTGCTGGCAACGAAACCAAAGAGTTTGTCGTCCGCATCGCTGGGAAAGCCGTGCAGTGGCTCGAGGAAGACCCTTGGCATCATCAACAAATCGTCGAGAAGCAACCGGACGGTTCGGCACTGCTCCGCGTCCCGGGCGTTAGCGATTTAGAGATCATCCCCAAGGTGCTGCAACTGGGATCGCTGGCCGAACTCATCTCACCGCCCGAAGCCCGACAACGATTGGCGGAGATCGCCCGTGAAATCAACGAAAAATACAACGGCGTTTAGCTGGCTGGTTGCTGGAAATCGGGGTGTGTTTCGCGGAGAATCTCCAACACCGCTGTCTTGTCCGCTGACGAAAGATGGAGGAAACCGGGCTGTGGATCAGAGGAGTTCAGGATCTTTGTCAGTTGGGCCACCACCGCGGTTCGAGCTTCCGTCGGCAGCTTCCTAAACGAACCCGAATAGATCAAGTAGCTGCACGGGAACCGGAACATGCGGGTCTGCAAATCAAACTGCCGCAGGGATCGCCCCTGACCATCAAACGGTCCGCGAGCGGCGAATTCATTTGCGAATTCGCTCGTCCCGGAAACGGGGTTTTCCAATCGAAATTCATCGCAGAACAACAATTGCCGCACGACCTGTTCGACGACCGCGTCGATACGACGTTGGGCACTGTCGCTGATCATGTCCGTAGGTCTCTCCAGCAACTTGTTCATCTCGAACGATTGATGCAAAGCTTGCCGAGTCTCATAGTTGGCAGCTGCCAGCGCGTTGTGCATTTGAGTTTGGTGTTCCAACACCATCAATGCCACCAAGTCACTGTGTGGTGTCAAGTAAGAATCGGGTTTGATCCACTTGTCCAATGAATCGGCATTGGCCCCGGACTCCAGTTCCGCTTCTTTCGTCCCGTCTTTGACAAAAACTTGGTTTCCCAAGTGGCGCATTTCGCCATGCTTTCCGGTGACATACCAACCACCCCAACGTTCCTTGAACGGACTCGTATGATCCGTCGTGAATGTGCCGCTGCCCAAGATCGGATGTCCCGCTCCGTTGGGGTAGACGCTGCGAATCAAATAGCCGGGAACGTTTTGGGTTCGGGCACTGGCATGACAGGTCAAGCAACTGCCTTGATCGCGCACGAATCGCGGAGCTTCTTGCGAGGATTGCTCCAACGTGTAGAACGTCGCACCTTGCCAATCATCCGTTGCGCCAAACTCCAGCACGTCGCCTCGTTGGCAGAATCCCACGTAGACCTCGTCGTTGAAATACAAAGCGCGGGGCAATCGTGGTGAGATCTTTTGCAGTTGCAAGCTGGTTTTGGAGAATACCAAAGTCTGTGAAGAGACCGGCACGTCCAACGCTTGCAAAATGGCTGGCAAGAACCCGTGCTTCGGATCGTATTCGAGTTTGACTTCGCCGCTGACTAGCTTTTGATGCAGCCGAGCGACCGGATCATGAACTTCAGCGTTCAGGTAATCGATCGGGGGGCGCTCGTAGGAAGCGATTTGCGGGTACGCCGAATCGGCTCCGATGTGCCCAAACGCCAACCAAGTGATCCCGGCAACCACCCAGCCCAGACCGGCCCAGCGTCTCGTCGTTTGCCGTTTGTATTTCCGTCCGCTCATCGCCGCACTCCCATCCGAACCCCAGGGCAACCACAATACTACACCTCAGTATACAGATTTATCCCCTTGCCGTCAAGAGAACATGGATTTCCGAAGCATACTTTGGCCGTAGTAGTTGTGCAGGGCAGGGGGATTTGATGGCCGAACAGGCGTAGCAGCTCGGCCCGATGAGTCCCGTGACGATCACCACCAGCCACGCTTTTGACCGGACAAGGTCAGCAGCATCTGTCGACCGACCCAGGGCAACCCGGGCATGACCGGTAGGCAGAGATTCCGCAACGGACCACGCCACGTTTCATCGGATTGAAAGAACGGAGACAACATCGCAGTCAATTGGCGATAGAACCGCACTTTTCTCGAACGTTGTTGGTGGAACAGGCCGAAGGCGTCGCTGGGTCGTGCGGCTTTGGCAAGACAGTCGGCCAAACACTCGGCATCTTCCAATGCCAAATTCGCGCCTTGTCCCAGATGTGGACTGGTGGCGTGTGCGGCATCACCGATCAAGATGGCCTTCTCGTGAAAAGGAACTCGCAGGGCGACACTACGATACGAACCAAAAGTCAAGTCTTCAAAACTTTGGAGTGATCCCAGAATCGATTCCGACGGAGGGCACGCGGCGATCGCGGTTTCGCGCCAATGGTCGAAGTTGGACTCGGCCAGTGCGGGCCAACTGCTAACCGACAACCCCCAAAAATAGCTGCAGCGTCCCAGTCCGATGGGCAACAGCCCCACCAGTCGCTGCGTGCCTTCGACAACTTGGTACAAACGATCCGGTTGGTAATCGCAGTACCCCGTCGTCCATAAGGCACCGTACCTGTACTCGGTAACGCGTGGATTGAACCCCAGCCCCTCGCGCAAACGACTGCGAGATCCATCGGCGACGATCAAAAAATCGAATGGCCCGGCTGTTTCGTCATGGGCCGAGCGAAGTTCACCGCGTCCTGGATCAAAGTCGACGGCCAAGAAATTGTTTTGAATCTGTACACCCGCAGTTCGGCAACGATCCAACAACCTCTGGAACAGTTCGCCGCGATGAACGCCCAACGCGTAGACCTCTTGTCGTGGGCTGGAGAGTCGAGCGAAGTTCAAACGAATCAGCGTTCGTCCATTGCCCAGTACCGCCGTCATGCCCGCGAGTTTTTGCGAGACGGCTTGCACGGTGTCCAACAAGCCGATTCGTTGCAAGACTTGTTGGCCGCTCGTTTGGATCATGATCCCGGCACCCACGGGCCGGCACTCGGGCGCTTGCTCGAACATCGTCACCCCATGACCCTGTTCGGCTAATAAAAACCCCACCGTCGCCCCCGCGATCCCACAGCCAACCACGGCAATCTGATATTTTGGTTTGTTCATCGCGGACCAGTATAACCAAACCCGATCACGGCGGTAACTTCACCGCACAACCTCGTCACCCAGTTCAACCCGAATCCCACAAGGACAAACGCACCGCACGCCGCAGGGATAAACGTAGCGAAAGTCGCCAAGACTTTCGGCACCGCACGATTGCCAGGGAAAAATCCTGTAACAATAGACGGAATTTCCTGTCGCGTTCGTGAGGCGTTGGCGAGATTCACTGTGGCTGATAGTCCACAGACCGGGACGGGTGTGTCCTCCGGGACTTCGCAACGTCAGGTGAGTGTTTCCCCTGGCGAGTTCCGCGAAGGATGATGACCTAACATCAACCTTCGCCTTGTCTTTCCAATCGTCCGTGTGCAAAAGGAATGTCTCGTGTCTAAGAAAATGTTTTTATTGGGCCTCAGCATCGTGCTGAGCCTGACTTTGGCGTGGCCTCGTTTGGGCGACGCGCAAACGCGATTGGGTCGTGGCGCCCGCCCCGCCAATCAAGATGGACCCCAACAACAGGGGCCCGCAAGTGGGTTCGCCGCGCCGTCGTACAACACGTCGCTGGATCAGGCGATCGAAAGTCACTTCGCCCAAAAGAAGTTGCCGGGACTGGTCGTCCTGTACGCTCGCGATGGCATGTTGGTGTACAAGAAGAACTTGGGCTTCGCCGATGTCGCGAGCCAAACCAAGGTCAACGAAAACCACGTCTTTCGCTTGGCTTCGGTCTCAAAACTGTTGGCCGTGTGCTGACATTGCGAGAAGAAGACCGAGATGAACTCGGCGGCGAGCGGGCCCCAACCGAGCTCGTCTCGGTTGAGCCTAGGATTCACCACTACGACAGATTAGCGTCGTGGGACACGACACCCACACTCGAGCTCGTCTCGGTTGAGCCCAGGATTATCCACTACGATAAAAAGAACAGCGATGGCCGGATGGCCATCGCTGCTCTCTTTTTTATTTCCCGTTTCAAGCCACGAGGTCTCGTAAGCGGCAATCGTCAACAGCCCTTGTGCGAAGCCTCAAACGAGATCCTGTCTCCGGACAGTTACTCGACCGAACCCAGCAGATCCATCGCCAGTTTCAGGGCATCGTAGATGTCGTGTTGAGCATCGCAGTCGATGACCCAGTCCCGACCCGCTCCATTGCCGTCCGGGCTGCCACGCAGCGCACAACCGTCGGTTCGCTCCAAGGCCTTGTTCAGTTCGGCAATCGCTCGGCTAACGTTGCCATTCTGCAGGTGCCTCGTGGCGTTCTTTAGGAATGCGCCCAAGGCGACTTGGTTACCCTTGGAGGTGACCTGCGTTGGCAGTAACGCTTGCACCAGATCACTAGCCTCTAGAATCTTGATCTCGGCATAGTTCTGGGGCGTCGTGGCGACGAACTCTACGGAAGCCGATGCACCTGGTCCAAGAAAGTCGCTGACGGTCAGAGTTACTTCGTAGGTCCCCTCAACGTCGGTGGTCAACGACGGAGTTGCCGTGTCGGCATCAACCAGAACGGCGGTGCTGCCCATCGGAGCTGCGGTGATTTCCCACAGGTAGGTGATTTCGTCCAACTCGGGATCCGAACTAGCAGAACCGTCGAAGAAGGAAGTGGTTCCCACGATCGCCAAAGCGAAATCGACTGTCGCCACGGCCGTTGGGGCCAGATTGCTACTGCTGATGGACACCAAGGCGGGTTCACTATCCACACCATCTTCGTCCGTGACCACCAGGGCCAACTCGTAGGTTCCAGCGACATCGGCGACAAACGTCGGCATCACCGAGTTGCTGTCGTTCAAAGCGGCGTTGCTGCCCGCAGGTCGGGACGTGAACTCCCAAGCATAAACTAGCATCGCGGACGCCGTGTTGTCGTCAAACGAAGCACTACCATCCAGATAAACCGTGTCACCGGCTCGAATGGTTTGGTTTTCGCCAGCGTTGGCGGTCGGTGCTTCGTTGGTTACTGCCGTCAACACGTCTGATACGGCGTAGAAGTGATTTTGAACGAATTTTCCTTCATTGAACTGAAAGGCCCAATGACTGTCGGTCGCGCTAGAATTTCCGGCCAAGACAGTGCCGTTGCCAGACCCTGATCCCAATCGCCAAATCCGACTGCCATTGGTTGGGCTGGTGCCATTGGATTGAAAGCCGGTCCAGACATGGACATCAAGCGTGTCGCCCAATTCAGACGTCGAAATCGGGTTCGCGATCGACCCGTCCCAGAGGTCCGCACCGTTGTCAGCAATCTTGGCACCGTCCAAGCGGTAGATGGATTCTGGCGCGTTAGCGGCCACGCGCGTATGCACACTGACGCTGCTGGAATATCCCAGGCAATACCAATTGACATTGTTGCCTTGGTAGGTGTTCAACCCAGCCGCAGTTGCCGCGTTCCTTACGAATGTGTCGTAAGTCGCCATGTTTGTACTGGAGGCGTCACCTTTTCCACTGGTGACAAACACGAAGCGAAATTTCTGGCCATTGACCAACCCTGCGGGCGTTTGCAGTTGCGCGTGGATGGAAGCCGAAGTCGCGAGCAGCATCAAAAGGGAGAGCATCGCTAATGCCGCATGCCGCAACGGCAGCAATCTAGTCGGGATCGTGCGAGGAATCGGGAAAAACATCTTTCATTCTCCGTAGCAGGTAAAGCATGCCGGAATCCAGAGCGATCCATCGGCTTCTAGTATCTAACCACCGTTCCCGCGCGAGCTGTGCCAAAGATTCTGGAAAGAAATAACGTTCGTGGTCGGCGACGTAGTAGTCAATCCACGCTTCCACCGAGATGAACTCGGCGGCGAGCCAGGGCCCCGCGGATATAGAGGTGGGGCAGGCTCCGGCGACGTAGTGGTCAATCCGGGCTTCCACCGAGATAAACTCGGCGGCGAGCGGGCCCAGGCTGTGGCGTTGGGTGTCGGCGACGTAGTGATGAATCCGCGCTCCCACCGAGATAAACTCGGCGGCGAGCGGGCCCCAACCGAGCTCGTCTCGGTTGAGCCCAGGATTATCCACTACGCACGGACCTCGGCGGCGCGCGGCCCCAACCGAGCTCGTCTCGGTTGAGCCCAGGATTATCCACTACGTACGAACCACGGCAGCGCACAGCCCCAACCGAGCTCGTCTCGGTTGAGCCCAGGATTATCCACTACGACAGATTAGCGTCGTGGGACACGACACCCACACTCGAGCTCGTCTCGGTTGAGCCCAGGATTATCCACTACGACAGATTAGCGTCGTGGGACACGACACCCACACTCGAGCTCGTCTCGGTTGAGCCCAGGATTATCCACTACGCACGAGGAATCACCTTCAAGTCGTACTCGCCAAAAGTTCCCACGTAATACGAGAACTTTAGCACCGGTTTCATCCCGACCACATAAGCGAGATTATTCATGTACCCGAACACAATGTCCTGCGGAGCCTCTTCCAAATCCGCTCGTATCGAAAAATGTACATGATCAGGAAGCAGTCCGATTCGAGACAAAGAATGCCCCTTTTTCGCGGCAGTTTGCCGAATCACAAGGCAGCGTTGTTCATTGTGTTGCGGATCGATATCTCGGTATCGCCAATCATTGACAAAGACTAGATGCAAGTTGTACCAGTAGGATCGCGTGACTCGTGCGGCTTGGCTCCGACAAGTCGACCGTCTCGTCGTTAAATTGATATTCCCGAAATTGATCTGCGACTCGCGGATCGGCCATCGGGTGATGTTCCAATTGGTTGACGATATAGGCATCGATCGCTTGCCGGTTGGCTGAGCCGACGCTGCGCAGCGCGTAGTTTCGTTGAAAGGCGTTGGAAATTCTCGGTCGCAGAATGTATTGCAGTCGGCCTTTGATTCTCTGAACGATGAGTCGTGGAGAAACCAGCGGTGTTGTGCTGACCAAGAACTGGCTGGTCGTGGGGTGAGTCAACTTGTGTTGCAAGACGCGGATGCCGTCTGCTTCTGTCGCCGATTGCAATGGCTTCAACCAAGCTTCGTCCTGCGGCGGAGCGTGCCAAAAGAGCGTGTAGGACCAGTTGAGCTGGTAGGCTCGTTCGGGACAAGTGTCGCTCGTGTAAAGTGGCGCAGTCATGCGCTGAATTATAAAGCTATTTGGTCGGCGACGTAGTGGGCAATCCGGGCTTCCACCGAGATGAACTCGGTGGCGAGCCAGGGCCCCGCGGATAAGGTCGTGGGGCAGGCTCCGGCGACGACGTAGTGGTCAATCCGGGCTTCCACCGAGATAAACTCGGTGGCGAGCAGGCAAGACGCTGGGTTAGGGCGTGTGTGGCGTAGTGATGAATCCGCGCTTCCACCGAGATGAACTCGGCGGCGAGCGGGCCCCAACCGAGCTCGTCTCGGTTGAGCCCAGGATTATCCACTATGCACGGACGACGACGGCGGCGCGCGGCCCCAACCGAGCTCGTCTCGGTTGAGCCCAGGATTATCCACTATGCACGGACGACGGCGGCGCGCGGCCCCAACCGAGCTCGTCTCGGTTGAGCCTAGGATTATCCACTACGACAGATTGGCGTCGTGGGACACGACACCCACATTGGCGTCGTGGGACACGACACCCACACTCGGTTGAGCCCGGGATTCAGGACTAAGGCGATTCCAATTCGGCGGACCACTGGGCGACGATCTCAGCATGGTCCAGGGCTTGGGCGGCAAGGATTAACCGTTTGATGACCGTGATGCGACGCTTGGCTTGCTGGGCGTTGTTCGCGGTCGCGTGTTTTGCCATCCCGGTCGCGGCGGCAATCAGAGTCGATTCCGCATCTACATGATTCTGCTGCTTCAAATAACATTCACCCAGCATCGCGAGCGTGTCGTAAGTGCTCCAGGTCTCGGGTGCGTTGGCCAAGCGCAGCGTCGCCGCCTCCTGCAAGTACAATTCCGCTTCGGGATCAAGTTCATGCTTCAGCAGGACTCGACCGATGCTGGCTAAAGTAGCCGAAAGTTTCACAGGGTCCTCGGCAAATTTTGTTCGATCTTCGCTCTCAAAGGTTTCTTGCAGAACTGCCGCCCGCTCCGCGCCGCCGCCCCACAAATACGCATCCAGTAGCTCCATCCCAATCCAATCGAGCGTGGGATTTTCGGGGACCGCTTGATAAACTTCTTCCAACAGCGGTATCGCCTCAGCAAACCGACCGGCATCGCGCAGATTGACCCCCAAGTTCGCCATGGCTGTCAATGTCTGCGGATGGCGACGTCCGCTCCGGGTTTCCCAATAGCCCAAAATCTCCTCGAACAAAGGAACGGAGCGATCCAATTGTTTGGCTTGCCAATAACCGACGGCCAAGCCCTGTTTGATGGCCACGGTCTGCGAATGGTTCTCGCCCAACAATTCCCGGGCAATGCCCAAGTTCTGTTCGCTTAATTGAAACGCTTCATCGGCTCGTCCCAACGACCGCAAGCAACTGGCCATATTGATCCGGTCCCGCAATGTACTGGCGTGCTGCAGACCCACGTGTTGCTCGCGCGCTGCTGCGGCCGTTTCAAACAAATGAAGCGCTTCCGCAAACTGTTCCGTGTCGAACAGAATTCGTCCCAAGTCCGATTGGGCATTGGCTACGTTGGGATGATCAGGCTCAAAAACCTTTTGAGTCAACTCGAGACATTGTCTGCCCAAATCGATGGCCTCATCCCATCGCTTCAAATTCCGATACACACCGGCCAAATTCGCGAGCGAGATCATGGCTTCGGGGCTCTCGGCGACGAAGTTGCTCTTGGTCCAAGCCAACCCTTCTTCGAGTAGAGGTCGGGCCTTTTCGTACGCTCCAGATCGATTGTAGATGGAACCCAAGAGCTCGCGACTGGCATGAACGTCCGGGTGTTGGTCGTGGATCGTTTCAAGCTGCAACTCCAATGTCTGTTCCAGTAATCGCTGGGCTTCTTCCGAACGATCCGCTTTGTCAAAAGTCTGCGCCAAGCTATACATCGTGACCAAGGTTCGACGATCTTTGACGCCCGGGTTCGATTTTCGAACGGCTAAAACTTTCTCCAAAATTTCGACGGCAACTGCGGGTCGTCCGGCAGCGCGATGATTGTCCGCCATCAATTCCAAACTCACCAGTGTTTGCTGGTCCGTATCGCCCAGCAACCGTTGCTTCCGCGCGATGTTCTCGGTCAACAAACGATCCGCTTCGTCGTACTGACCGTTCAGCCGATACGCATCGGCCAATTGGTCGACGGCCAAAAGCGATTGCACGTCGTCCCGTCCCAGCGATTGTTCGTTTAAGACCGTACTCCGTTCCAGAGACTTGATGGCGACAGGGTAGTTCCCAAGTCGTTTGTAGCTGATGCCGATGATCCAACGAAGGTGGGCCTCGATCCGTGGCGATAGATCCGCTCGTTGGTCGAGTTTCTGATTCGCTCGGTCCAAGAGATCGCTCAACGAACTTTCTTTGTCCAACTTGAATTCTTGACCGTCTTCGAGCCGACCATACAGGTTCGTTAGTTGAAGAAAGTCTCGTTCGACGAACTCGGCGATGGCCTCGGCATATTGTCGTTCTTGCTGTTCAAGTTTCCGAGCTTGTTCCTTTTCCTTTGCTTCGCGCTGGGCATTGGTCGCTTCGCGTTGGGCCTCGAACATGCCCCACGCCGTCCCCACGATGCCGGCAACGAGTGTTAGCAACAAGAGAGCGACGCCAACGACCGCCTTACGATGTCGTTTGACAAGTTTTTCGACTCGATACCATTGACTCGGTGGCCGAGCCTCGACAATTTCGCCGTTCAGATGGCGTTCGATATCCTGAGCCAATCCGCTGACCGTGTCGTAACGGCGATTGCGGTCTTTCTCCAACGCTTTGAGGACAATCCAATCCAATTCGGACTTCAAACGGGCGATCAACCTCGGCGCTTCCGTGTCCCGCTGACTGGCAATCTGATTTTGCTTTTCGGATTGTTTGAACTTGTCGCTGGGTCGAGTCGCTTCGCTGTCGCGCACCAAACGCAAGACATCCCAAATCGAGCTACTCGGAGTTGCTCCGAAGGCATGAGGCGTCTCGCCGATCAGCAACTCGTACAAAATAATGCCCAAGGAATAAATGTCGGTCCGCGAATCGATATCGTGGCTGCCACCGGTGGTTTGTTCGGGAGACATGTAGGTGGGCGTCCCCGCAATCGACCACGTGTTGCCGCCCACGGTTTCGCCGTCGGGCTGGGTGGCTTTGGCCATGCCGAAATCAATCACCTTGACCATGGGCCGGCCGTCAACTTCAACAACCAACACGTTGCCGGGCTTGAGGTCGCGATGAATGATGCCCTTCAAGTGAGCATGTTGCACGGCTTGGCAGATGGAGACAAACAATTTCAATCTCGCTTCCAAGCTCAAGCGATGTTGGTCGCAATAATCGGTGACCGATACGCCGCGAACCAACTCCATCACAAAATAGGGAACTCCCGAATCCGTTTGACCGCCGTCAAAGACACGAGCGATCCCAGGGTGATCCATGATCGCCAGCGCCCGGCGTTCCAGATCGAATTTTGCCAGAACGGATTTCGAGTCCAAGCCGCCCTTCACAAACTTGACGGCCACTTGGCGGACGACTGGATGATGCTGATCGGCCAAGTACACGGTCCCCATGCCACCTTCGCCGATCACTTCTCGCAAGGTGTATCGATGGTCGATGATGGTGCCCGCGAGCAGTCTTAGATTGGCCCCGTTTTTCCGCAAGGGCTGACTGCGGGGCGTCGATCGATTCGAGTCCTCCGCCTCGCTGCTCTGCTCCTCGGCGAAAACCGCGTGGATTTGATTCGCGTATCGGGGAAAGCGGTTCAAATAGTCTGCGATCTCGGGCCATTCGCCGGATCGACTTCGGGTCCACTCGATTTGGGCCGCCAACAATTCGCCAAAGACAATCGCACGCAGATCTTCAGGAGCCTGGTCCAGGTGCGACTCTAACGAGACCGAGCTTTCTTGCCGCAGGGCAGCTTCAAACGCGGCGGATGCGGCGTCCACCCATTCGAGTTGCTCGTCGCTGAGACACGCCAACCGATCGTCATTGGTCATCAGCGGTCGCCTGTGTCGCAGCTATTGGCTCCATGCTCGCTAGTTTCCTGCGAATGATTTCCAAACGACGTTGCACCGTCCGCCGCGAGCAGTCCAATTGAGTGGCGATTTCCGAATCAGAAAAACCCTCCAACCGCAAGTTCGTGATCTTTTCCAAAATCGGATCATCAAATTCCGCGAACAACTTCTCGCAGGTTTCGACAAACTCAGCCACAAATTCCGGAGCCGGTTCGGTGGAAACTAGATTCGCTTCGGTCGTGACGTTAATCGAGTTGTAGAATATCGAGTCCGTTAATGTGAGGCGAACGTCACGACGTTTCCGATGATCGAAGCGATGCCGATTGGAAATCTTTTGACAGGTAATCACCAACATCAATCGCCAGAGGCTGTCGCGATCCTTGAGATCCGGGAACCGACCTTCCGCAAAACCAAGACAGACACTGCGGAACATGCTTTGCACCGCATCTTCCTCATCGTAGGCCCGTTTGGTTTTTGGCGACAAACGGGTGCGAGCCAGTTCCAAGAGTCGTTGGGAGAAGTGGTTCCAAACCCGCAGCGCTGCGATATCATCCGCGTCTCTTAATCCGTCGATCCATACTGTGATTGGGTCAGAATCGGACATTGGCTGTTGGTATTCCCTCAAAGCCGGGCGATATCGGCACCTCACTCCATCTTCGGCTCTCAACAGACTGGGTAGGCGCTACCGAGTCCAGTATGGCCCAATCGACCGCTTTGGTCAACGAATAAACCTGCGTCGCAGGGTGGCAACCAACCGATCGGTCCCCTCCGATTCGAATGGCCGGTCGATCGCAACGACTGTAACAATCGCAACGCCCCGAGTCGGCATCACACCGCAGCGCCCAATCGGCCCTCGAAAAGGACGCGGTTGAGCGAGCGCTGGTGTACCGGCTTTAGCCGGCCGGGGTGTGAAAACGCTTTTTTTCGCTACCCGCCCGGCTAAAGCCGGTACACCAGCGTTCGCTATAATGCCTGTGTCTCGACAATTATTTCTTTGGCACTCGAAAGCTCAACATGACGTCGCTGCGAAACCCGAGATCCTGCGTCCCTTGCCCGGCGTTGAAGTTGAGCACCGCCGAACGCACGCCATGATCTCGACTCCAGATCCGCAACCGGCGAGTTTCCTTCAGGGCACCGGAAAGCGGTTTCTCTCCGTCCCACTCGATACGCATCCAACGCGATCGAGACGTATCGCTTGCATCCCGCATCCATTGTTCGGACTCGATCACAAGGGGCGACGTGATACCAGCGGTGTTCTCGATCGTCACGGTGAACTCGGTCCATTCACCCTGCTTCAAAACTCGAACCGCACTTTCTGGCGACGCCTTGACACGCGCCTCGGGCGAAATCGAAACGGCAATCAGCACTTCGGTTTTGGGCTTGGGCTTGTCATCGGTTTGGGCGTTTGCACTGGATTGACTCAGTTGGTTCGATATCAAGAGCCAAATGCAAACACAGACCAACGAACAAGACTGCTGGCCTATAAAAAGGCCTAGGAAACCTCGACTTGCATCATTTGGTTTCATTCAACATTCCTTGATAAAACCGCCGCGCATGATCGTAAGCAGCGCGAGCTTCGGCCATTTCGGCTGGAGCGTAGGTTCGCTCTTTTTCGCGCCAGCATTGCTCCAGCGAGGCCAAACACCATTCGATGCTTGTGGCCACCCGTACAGGTTCGTCATTCAACTTGACCCAGATCGGATTCGTGTGCGCGGATGGAAAGACCCGCACCGCCAACCAACTGCTTTGTTCAAGTTTCGGAGCGGCAAAACTTAGCGTTTGCAATTTGCCATCTGCTTTGACTGTTTGCACTTCGACCGGATAGCCGTTGGCGATCAATTCTACTTCCACGTCTGGAAATCCTGCCTTTCGAGTCGCCACATCGACGGAGAAAGTCCCATCGTCATTTCGCTGGAAATTCATCAGATGAGCCGAACCATCGCTGACATAACTTTCGCCACGTCGCAAGGCCTCGACCCAATCGTTGTAGTCCAACACGCCTGGCAAACTCACATACACTCGCCCCAGACCAACTCGTTCGCCTGTGATACACGGAAAGTCGGTCTCGCCGCTGGCGACGACCGGAATGCCACAGTTGAGCACGTGATACCAGATGTTCCATTCGTGTTCGCGCGTGGTGTCCATGGTCGCGATAAAGTCGATGGCCGGAACTTTCTCGCCGTTAGGGCCATCCACTTCATGTGTCACTTGCATGATGAATTCATTGGCTCCAATTCCATTGAACGCGGGAATAGCAAAGCACGGCAATTGGTGCGGACCATCCGTGCCTGCGACTCGTCCGACCTCGCCAGCCAAGCCATTGCCACTGTGTGCGGTCCCCGTCACCGCGCCTTGCCGCTTGGCCCAACGCAACGTGTTCAATCCCAGCGTCGGCCAATGCGTTTTCGAGTCCCCGCCTTCCGGGATTTGATCTCGCAACTTCAACAAATTCAAATGCCCCGATTGATGCGATCCGAATCCGCTCACCTCGATGTCGTAACGCAACAGATACGGATAACGGCTGACGTCGTCCGGGCGACCGGTAAAAAATTGCTTTTGATAGTCGAAACAAGGCCCCCACGTCAAACAGCATCCCACTTTGACATCTTCACCCATGATGTGCCGCAACATGTCGGGAGGATGCACGCCTTGCGTGGGATTTTCGTAATGCAAACATCCGGCCGCATGAATGTGATGGTCGCCACTCCAATAGCCTAACGACGCGGCATCGATCCAACGCTCGACTCGATAGTCGATGACAACGGGTTTCTCTGTGACCTGAATCGTTTTGACTTCGGGCACACTTTCCGGACCATGGGAACAGGTCACCGTATAGGTACCTCGTGGCAGCATGATCGATTCACCGGTTTCACGATAGACTTGAGTTTGGAAGAAGAAGTCGGGCGCCAATCGTTTGGGCTGAGCCGGGTAGGCTCGACCCTGAGCGTCGCGGATTTCGAAGCAACCCATACAAGGCGAACCATCCGCCTCAACCACTCGGAATTCGACTTTCGTGGCAGGCAGTGTTTCCACCGTGATATTGGTACTGGTCCAAATGCCGTTTTCACCACTTGGGCTAAACGCGAGTTTCCCGAGATGGGTACCGACCCGCACGGACGAAATCAAGAGGATTCGATACTCCAGTTCCAAGCCACTCAATGGTGTGTCTAGCGGTCGTTCGTTATGCAGATTTAACGACATCCAACGATTTTCAATATCGTCCTGCGGGCCGGTGGGGATCGGCAGCGCATTGGGACTTCGTGTTTGCAGCTGCGTCTGGACGTTGGCGTGGTTGAGGACTTTGACCAACATCGCGCGCCAACCGTGTTCTTCGACCGTGACCTTTTGTCCCGCCATGACTTGCACCGAACCGTCTGGCGAAATCTCGACGGAGGCCACACACAGCGGATCTAGCAACCGTTGGATCGTCGCGGTTACCTTGGCATCGTCGGGTTCGTCGGCCAACGTCGCCATCTCCGCAGTTGCCTCGGCGTTTAATGGCGATCCGATGGTTTCCAAGGCTTCACTCAAACGTTTGGTCAGCAACAACAGCGGCTGAGTATCCACGCGAGCCACGCTGGGCAGGGTCACACCATCATCTGCTGCAACCGGGTCCTGAAGGTTGGCTCGACTGGTCGACACACCCACCAACAGCCACAAACCAACCACTATGGGCGCCAAGTTCACGACCCAAGAAGCCTTGATTCTCGGCCGATCATGGCCCAGTGTCTTTACCCGCCTTGATTCCGTACGCATGGAAGTACTCCCTAATCGAAAGTCATCTCGGCCCACAGCAACGTCGCGTCATCATACCACAAGTACATGAAGAATTGGTAACGATAAATTCGGGAAACCCTATGCGGGAGGTAGATCTAGGGTGTGTGAAGCGAGTCGCTTGCTAACCTCGCAAGCTTCGAAACACCCTTCTTTTCAAACAGCCAGAGCTCGAATCACAACCCAACGACTTGCGGAACACACCAAGCCGATCGTGCCCCGGCCCTGTCTTGCAGGAGGATTCTCTAAGAGTATCGTGTAGGGTTCGTGCTCGCTCCGATTCGTCCCTCGACCTCTGAGAAGTTCCACCGATGCCCACCCGCTTATTCGAGTCCCTGTGTGTGGTCGTGATCGCGTGGATTTGCGCCGCTCCGGCTTTCGCCCATCCGCAGGCTGTCCCACAAGCAGATCCACCGGCGACCGCAACATCCAACTCGCTCAAAGTCATGACGTGGAATATTTGGCGCGGTGGGAGAGAGGACGGCAAAGAAATTGGGCCGGGGCGGGTGGTGGATGTGATTCGCCACAGCGGCGCGGATCTGGTGGCGATGCAAGAGACGTATGGTTCGGGCGAACGGATCGCCAAAGAACTGGGCTTCCACTTTCACCCGCGAGGAACCAACGTTTCGATCTTCAGTCGCTATCCAGTTCTTGAAGATCTGTCCGTGTTTGAAGAGTTCAAATGTGTGGGTGCGCTGGTGGATGTCCCCAACATCGGTCGCGTGGCCTTTTATAGCATTTGGCTGCCGTATGCCGAAGACATCTGGCTGCCGGAGATTCGCGCCAAGTCCGATGACCAAGCGATGATCGCCGCGACACAACCCTCCGCCGATGATTTGCAAAAGATGCTCGCGGCAATTCAAGAACGGTTGGCGGACCCAAAGTATCGTGACGTGTCCCTCGTGATCGCGGGTGATTTCAATTCGATGTCGCACTTGGATTGGAATTCGATTGCGATGGAACAATACGGCCGCGTGATCCGGTGGCCCACCAGTCACTTGATGACCGCAGCACACTTCCGCGACGCTTGGCGCGAAACCCATCCGAAGGTCGATCGCGCGACCGATGCAACTTGGAGTCCACGCTTTCCCGAACAGGAACAAGATCGCATCGACTTCATCTATTATCGCTCGGCAAATTTGCACGCTGTCGACTCGCAGCGAATTCGCACGCATGCAGAACTGTTTCCATCCGATCATGCGGCCGTGGTCGCCACGCTAGAAGTCACCGATCAACAAACAACTCCGCAAGAAATCCAGGTCGCCACATGGAACATCCGCCGAGGTCATGGGATGGACAATCGCACCGATTTGGAGCGAACGGCGCAGGGCTTGCAATCGCTTTCCGCTGATGTGATCGGTCTGCAAGAAGTGGACCTAGGAGCGGGTCGCAGTGGAAAAGTGAACCAACCGGAGTTTCTGGGACAACAGCTCGGTTATCATCCCGCGTTTGGTTCGTTTATGGACTTCGACGGTGGACGTTATGGACTGGGCCTGATGTCGCGTTATCCGTTGGCTCGAGTCGAAGAGTTGCGATTGCCGGAAGGGAATGAACCCCGCGTTGCCTTGGTGGCCGAATTGGTACTGCCTGACAATCGCCGGATGTTGGTTGTCAACGTGCATTTCGATTGGGTGAAAGATGACAACTTTCGTTTGGCACAAGCGAAACAGGTTGCGGAGTATTTGCGGCGCCAAGAACTGCCGTGGATCTTGTTGGGGGACTTCAACGATCAGCCGGATTCACCAACGTTAAAGTTGTTTCGCGAGTTCGCCATCAATGCTGAAAAAGTGGATGATCAGCGCGGCACTTACCCGGCAGACAAACCCAAGTCCGAGATCGATTTCATTTTCGCGGGTCCGCGTTCGCGCTGGACGGTTTCGCCAGCCGAAGTCATCGCCGACCCGCTGACCTCCGACCACCGCCCCGTCCGCGCGACATTGCGTTTGTTGCCGCAAGAATAGTCGTTCTCAAGCAAGGGTGATTTAGGTGATTCTTGGTGTTTACTCGTTAGCCGTAAGTGTACTTGGCTCGCAGAGCGCTGGCGATTAGTGTGTAACCATCATGTTGCTGACGCGCTCCAAATAAAAACTCATGAATTCATTCTATTGACTTTTGCTCACGCGGTTTTTTGCTCACGCGGTTTTAACAAAAAGGAATCGTTTATGAAATCGATTGGTATGGTTTTTGGGTGTTGTTTGTTGTGCTTAGCGTGCGGCATTGCCCAACTGGAGGTTTTTGCTCAAGATCCTGTACCCGTACCAATTCCTGCAGGGGGTGGGCCTAACAATGGTGGCAGCTGTAACCGAATTGCGATAACTGGTGAAATAGTCGAATTGAAAGCTGACTTTCAAAACTCTGTGGCAGGGCCCCCGCCAGTTGTTAAATTTCAAGCTTCCTCGAAGGCAAAAGTTGAAAATTGGAAGTTCGGCCAGTCAGAATTTTCGCATCACCTGGTCGTTCGAAGGTATGTGAACTACCCAAACAATCTTACAATGGGACCGCCATTGGCCCTGCCGGCCGTTAATCCTCCATCTACAATAGACGGGTTTAGTCTTGCGAAATGTGCCGAAAAGAACACATCTGATTTAGCTCCGACCTTGGACCTAACGCCAGGCGTTCGCTATCAGGTTCAGTCAATGGTTATGATGGTAGTACGCCACACAGTGATTACTGTCGATCTAGATGGGAATGAAGTTGAAACAGAAGAGATTTCGCTCGTTATTTTGGACTCTGATGCGATAGATGTCTATCGAATTAGTGAACTTACATAGGAGGTCAAGACATGCTTTTTGCGAAGAGTTTTTTGTTGTTTGTGCTTGCCATTTTTACTTGTTTGCCAACGATTGCAATTGGGCAAATTGCAAAATTGAGTTGGGAAGACGGCGTACTTTATTCAATTGGACCAGATGGGCGGACAACGGTGATCGGCTCCATCACCGGATTCGTTGAACAAAAACTGCCTGATGGGTCAATGGGAATGATACAAACCAAACAAATTTCGCCGGAGTTCAATCCGATTCCTCAAGAGAATGAGTCGGAGACGATTAAGCAGCAACGCCGTGAAATTGAGTCACTTCAAGGTTCTGCTGCTGCGATGCAAGAGGCCATTTCGGAGCATTACGACTTTGGCGGTGCGAAGCAGTTAAGTAACGACGGTTTTGTGTTTCTGATTTATGAACGTGAACTCGCCACTCGTCTGCTCGACTTGTCACCGACACAGATGGAGCGAATAGAGGAATTATCGAAAGTGTTTCAACGCGACCTAGATCTTGCAAGGAAGAGGACCTCTGCGCCGACGTACGACAAACGGCGAGGCGAACTGGAACTCGCCGAATTTTTGGTTGAACTGAAAGGCCGACTAATTTCTG
>JAUXWY010000154.1 GCA_030681235.1 Pirellulaceae bacterium
CCGAATGCCTTCCCCTTCGACAAATTGCATCGACTCAAATTCAAGTTGCCACCCACTGGGGGCCAAGAGCTGGTTCGCCCGTTGCTGCACGACATGTTTGAGCGACGAGCCCACGCGATCCACCGTCAAGAACAACGATGCCGAAAGGGTCGCGAACACCAGTCCCAATCCGACGAAGTGACGAAGAAAATGGCGCAGCCCAACCGCCACCGCCTCGCGGCAGTTTTCCGAGATTAAAGGTTGCAACGGCGTGGCAGACATGGGGCAAGCCAGGGTGGTCGATTCGAGCCTTCCTAGGCCCGACCAGAACCTAGCGTTTGTAGCACTAGAGCCATTTTCCTCGTACCCCAACCCTCGGTTGCTAGCACGGATGCAAAAAGGCCTGCAAGGCCGAATTCCGTGCCAAACTGACGTGTTTTTCCTCGCTATTCAAAGTATATTCAAAGTAGGTGGTATTAGTTCCCGGATTCTTCAAATCAGGACGCTCCCCAATCGGGAATTTAGTTCGGGACAATTCCTAAGCAAAGCAAAGAGAACTCATGAATTGGTTGCTCGTGATATGGATGTGCGTGAACGCCGGGGCCGCACTGGAGTTTTCGGTCATGTCCGGCTCTCGTGGCTCGGCCGAAATTCAAACACCTGAATCAACTCCTATCGACACGACGGCTTCGTCGTTTTGGTCTGATCCGGCAGTGCGTTTGTTGTCGGATTTTGGTCTGCTGAGTCCCTTGGCGATGTCACCTTTTTTTGGCATCACTGTTTTGAGCGGCCTGTCGCAGCTGGAGAACACCCAATGGGGCGGAGCGATCTTGGCCGATTACACGATGGTCGCGGAAAATCCCGTGCTCAAACATCCGGCGACGTTCTGGGTTTTTCTCGTATTGACGATTCTGACCAGCCTGCCGCGAATGACCAAGGTGAGCAAGCCGATCGCGCAAGCGTTGGACTGGGTCGAAAGCTATTCCGTTTTGCTGATTACCCTGATCATGTTCGGAATTGGAATGAGCATGGCGGATGCCAGTGTGGCGACGGGCGCGACTGGTGTTTCGGTCGAACGTTCGGCGATGACTCCTGTGCAGGCTGGTGTGTTTTCATTCACCTTGGGCGGGTTGTTGATGGTCGCGGCGATTGTCAACTTTGTGGTCGTCAAGAGCGTGCGATTCATGTTCGAGATGTTGATTTGGATTTCGCCGATTCCGTTTGTTGATGCGGTCTTCGAGATCATAAACAAAGTGGTTTGTCTCGGACTATTGATCTTGTATGCGATCAGCCCCTTGGCGGCTTTGGTCGTGAACGTACTGATCTTTGCGGCTTGTGTCGTCGTTTATCGCTGGGCGAAACGTCGACTGGATTATCATTGGCATTTTTGGCTCGAACCTTGGTGGCAGTGGTTGTTTCCTTCGTATCGACCATTTGACGGACGCCATCTGTGGTGCTTCGCCGAACAAGATTTTGGGCCGTTCCAAAAGTACGATCGATTGCAGGTCTATTTGTGGGAAGGGAAATGGATGATCATTCGGTACGATTGGTTTTGGCGAAAGAAGGTGCACGAATTCACCCATGACGACTTGCCGTATTTGGAATGCACGGATTGGAAAGTCAATGTCGTTCTGCAACAACAGGTCCCGTTGCGAATGGCAACGCATCGAGGTTACCGCAAGGACTTGGAAAAAATGGCCGCTGGATTGGAGCTCATGACGCGGCCGAGGCTGGATGCTCGGAATGAGCGACTGATTCACGCGGCGGAAACTCAGGGATTCGAGGGACTGGCACCGACCGAGTAGGGCCTCGTGACCGGTACCTTGCCAATCGGGGGGCAGGCACGCTAGAATGTCCCGTCGATCACGCGAGCGGGCGTGGCGAAATTGGTAGACGCGCATGGTTGAGGGCCATGTTCCCGCAAGGGAATGGAAGTTCGAATCTTCTCGCCCGCATCTTCGATCCCATTCGGGGTGACTTTCGTGGATTCTTTCTCTTCCATCTGGTACGGCCGCTGCGAGCCGGACGAGCCGCCCGGCGGTGGACGTTGGCATCAGAAAATTCAACCGTGGACACAGGGCGTCGCATCGGGCGTCGCATCGGACGTGACGCCGGGCATTGTCGTGTTGGGGTTTGCCGTAGACGAGGGGGTTCGGCGCAATGAAGGTCGCGTCGGGGCAGCGGACGGCCCGCGAGCGATTCGTTCGATTCTGAGGAATCTGCCCTGTCAGGATGAAGGACCGTTATGGGATGCCGGCGATATTGCTTGCCCAGCCGGCGATCTGGAGTCGGCCCAAGGGGAGCTGGCCGAGCAATTGTCGCAAGTCTTGACGGTGGGCGGCAAACCCATCGTACTGGGCGGAGGGCATGAAGTTGCTTGGGGTAGTTTTCAGGGCTTGGAACCTAGCTGGAAGTCGGACGAGTCCTTGTTGGTCGTCAACTTCGATGCGCATTTCGACCTGCGGGCGACGGAACCCGGTAATTCTGGCACATGTTTCTTTCAAATGCACGATCGTTGTCGCGCCGTCGGAAAACGCTTCCAATATGCGGCGTTTGGCATTAGCCGATTCGCGAATACTCGCGGCTTGTTCGCCCGCGCGACCCAATTGCAGGTGCCGTACGTTCTGGACGAACAACTCCAAGCAGAGACGCATTTGGCGGGGGCGAAATTGCGATTGTCGCAGCTTCTGGCCGCCCACGATCGTGTGTACCTGACGATTTGCTTGGACGTTCTTCCGGCAGCCGTGGCACCGGGAGTGTCGGCTCCGGCGGGGTTAGGGGTCCCGTTGGCGATTTTGGAGCCGCTGATTGAATTGATTGCGGACTCGGGAAAACTGGTCTTGGCGGACATCGCGGAACTAAATCCGTTATTCGACCGCGACCACCAGACAGCTCGTGTAGCCGCTCGATTGGTTGCCCGATTGGCGCGAAGTTGGCAAACGCGGCCCGCAGACCGCTAGTCGGCGTTCGGTTCTTCCACTTCAGTTTTGAAACGCGGAGGCGCGGAGGAAGCCGAGGTTTTTTATTCCAAACACTTAACTGTCGAAATTCCGAGTTCATTGAGGCGAGAAAGTGCGGCGAGTTCCCGTTCAAACGAATCTTGTCGTTCCAGAGCCTTGATGGCGGTATGATGGTTGGATTCCCAAACGGCTCCATCGTTTCCGTCGCCAAGAAACCGAGTCAACGTCGTCCGGTGCAAAGCTGCGTAGACTTCAGCATAGGATCGTAACTGAGAACGGAGATTTGCCATGGAATCCAAGGTATTGTCAAACGGCTATTCTTCGACCGTCTGCGGATGGTTGGTTGTCAACGGCCAACCGCATGCCCTTGCACAGGTTGGTTCCGGGTTCTGTATCCTCAAAAACCAACCAACCCTACCTCTCTGTACAGACAAGGTTTTACTGGCGGAATTGATGGTCGATATCGATGGAGATCGACAAGTAACTCCAATTCGCCTCAACAACGAACCTGGGCCAGTTCAACGTATCTTGTTCACGCGCCTCTAACAAGACAATGTCTTGATAATCTGTAACGAATTCGCGGACTAACAAAATCTTGACCATCAAACAAGCAACGGCCAAGAACAATGATGACCGGAGCATGGAAACCAAGGAATAATAGCCTACCTACCTATGGCATTTCGAAGATCTCTTGGCCGGCACGCGAAGCTAGGGCAGGGAGTACTTCGGCGGATTCGTAGGGCATGAATTTTAGGCTGCGGTCGGCCAAGACAAACTGAGCACCACCGGGATGTTGGCTCCAGTAATGCAAACTGCTGCATTGGAACTCGGGGTGACCATTGCCGAAACTAAAGGGGCCGGGGCCGCAGATGCTGTTGCCGCGCGAGCCGATGTTGCGTTCGCGAACACCCATGAGGGAATCCAGGCTACTAGTGCCCAGTTGTCCGTAGCCCGCGTACCACCAACCGAACCAGCGATCGGTACTGGGCGGTCGTTCGCCGATCATGATCGTGTTGGAAAGCCCATCGCGGATTTCTGCCGTGCGAGTTTTTGAATCGAGATAAAACACGCCGTCACGAGTGGTAAAATCCTTGCCGTTGACACCCAAGTAAGTTGTAAACGCCACAGCGGTGTAGCCGGTCAGATCGGTGGCTGGTTCAAAGCCCGACGTGGAACTTGGGCAAAGCAGTAACGGCAGCGTGTGTCCAAACCCGCGATGCGCACCGGGATTATCAAACGGGTTGGGCGTGGTGGCATAGTCAGCGATCATCTGGTCATAGACCGCCTGCTGCTCCAAATACGGCAAGAGCGTTGTGATCCAAGTATTGAATCGCCGCGCAGCGGTGGCCCCGGCATATCCCGCCGGCAAACGCCCTTTGGCACTTTCGTAGTTGGCCACCGCCAAGCCAAGTTGCCGCATCTGCGACCCACAACTAGTCCGCCTCGCCGCCTCCCGCGCCGTTTGCACCGCTGGCAACAACAGCCCCATCAATACAGCAATGATACCAATGACAACGAGGAGTTCGACTAACGTGAAGCCAGTTAATCTCATTGGAATTCGTCTTCTATCAAGCATAAATAACCTACCTCGTGAGACGACTCTTTTTCTTGTGACAGTCACACTACACCGCCAATCCTGGAAACCCACTCACGAACTCTACTTTCGTTGCATCTGTCGAGCAAATATAAGTACGAAAATCCCAAGAATTGTTATTATAATCCAGACAGTGACGTCGTTGCCCCATGCATTCGTCTTCGTAGGCAACGGTTCGTCAAATCCATAATGTGAAATAAGCAATGACGATGGATCGATCTTTTTTGCTTCAAAGTGTCGATAGAATCTTTGTTCTTTGGGCGTGGCAATGCTGTTCCGATAAAGCGCCCATCGGCTAAATCGCCCATCCACGTATTCAAACCGATGTGTTGCAACCGGCTTCGCATTGTTGATTTCGTAGACTTCCTTGTTTAGAAACAAGCCAGAATTTGGATCAATTTCGATCAATTGAATGTACTCTTCCGAAACAACCTTGGCAACCCAAATGTTGCGAGCTGAGTCAAATCGCCAATCTTTTAATTCAACGTAACTCCCAGCAATTTCTGCCCCTAACGGCCTAGCGCCGACACAAATTGGCAAATGAATCGGTGAAGCCCCGTACAGCGTCCGAGGCGGTTGGTCGGAGAGATTAATTGTTTTGATTTCAAACCCTATCGCCTCACCGTCTAACTTGTCTAGGACAAACTCGTACTTTGCGTTACCAGCCCTGATTCCACTACGCATAAGCTTACTGTCAGATGGGATCCTTCCATCAACTTGCCATTTTAGGCACTGACTTTCAGTTAGTTCCATATTATTGCCATTTGCATCGAGAATTTCATGAACTTCGATAGCGTAATCCAAGCCATGTACACGTACAGAATACAATGCAGTGTATCCTTGCCGCTTAATCAAAATCTCCTGTTCGCCGTTAGCGACAGAGGCCAAGAATCGCTGTTCATGCGGAGTGATGAATTGTAGGAACAGCGATTTGCTGTCGCTTGACGCAATCGCCGTGGGAACGATACAAATCATCAAATAAAAGTAACAAATCGCGCGTAAACGCAATCGTGCGATATTGGAAAATCGACGATCTGTTAATCGACGTATTCGGCTAAAGCCCATTTGCTCACCACCATTTTCGAAAGAACCGCATTTTAAAAGCAATGGTAGCAGCGAAACCTCAAGATTTAGCGCCTTTTGGTTTCGCTGTACGCATTGTCAAAGTTTATTACAACTTCTATTGATGACAGGTACAAACCGCCCCGCCAAAAGGTCCACAATGTGGTGCCGCTGGAGGACAACCCTTGTTTTTACAGTCCTGAATCACGGGGTCAAATGGGCAGAAGTTCACAGTAACAGTCCCTGGATCGTCCGCCAACAGAATACCTGAACTCGTCACTGAACCAAGCACAATGAGTGCCATGCCGATGCATTTCAAGAACGACGCAATAAACGGCTTCATGTCAAATCCTTTGCAATAAACGGAATCGGCAAAATCGTATAACTCAACGCAAGTTGGCGATCTCGCCACGAATAATGCCCCGAACCAGAAACTGTTGGCCACCCTCGAGGTAGTAGACCAGGCTGCTGGTGAATTCCTTCTGCCCACGGAGATGCTCGCCAACTTTGAAGCGAACGGCCAATTCGCGTCTACTGTTCGCGAGTATCTCCAACGGAATGTTCCCTAAGGTCACGCACGTACAACTCGTCCCGCCCCCGACCACGCGGATCGGTTTGGACAAACGGTTGTGCAATGTGACAATGGTTTCATAACTGTGTCCAGGTACAACCTCCGGGACTTGGTCTACCTGCAACACGACTTCCGTCGCAGTCGCACCCGTCCGCCAAAATTGTTGACCTTGGGCGGTGGATAGCATGAACAGTCCAACCAATAAGCCCAACACCAATCCTGCCTGTGTGCCCAGATCGGGAAGAAATCGCCATGATCGAAAAGTAACTTGTGCGTTGGCTTTGGCAACCACAACCGCAAATACAACTATTGCCAACAGATTGTAAACCGGAAGAAACCAAGTCGGTATCTTGAAATCGCCCAATTGCCAATCACCAAAACACTGGCAACTCTGACCCGTCCACCAAAAGCTAACACTTGCGATCAACAGAACACCATGAATCGCCAAGCCAATCCAGGCAGCGTTTCGACGCGAAGGCAATAACAGCAACGCCAACGCCGCCCACAATTCAAGGACAATGGAAACAAGCGTGAGCCAAACACCGCCAATGGCGATGTCTTCCCATAACGGGTTGCTGAAGTTCCATTGCAGCTTAGCAAACACGGCTACTACTAAGATTCCCGCGGCAACCACAAACCAAGCTGGGATTCCGTAGCTCGATGCAGCAGAGAACACACCAGAAGAGCTGGAATGAAATAGAAGCCCGTCAGCGGTAATTGCCGCCGGTTGCATATCAACTACCAACACACGGTCATGCGTGCTGGAGTCCCCGTGCTGGAGTCCCCGTGCTGGAGTCCCCGTGTGTTTTGGCCTGCCGATGCCATCACTATCCCCATTCAAACAAATACTGTTTGGTGTCCCATGCCCTGGAATATCGCCAAACTGTTTTGTCTAATCCTATGCGGTTGCGTGGCCCATTGCAAACAAAATTATTGCCAAACCAGAAATTTTGTCGAAATAAATCTTATGGACGAAATGGTCTTCGTCGGATGTATCCCCCTAACTTCATTTGCCGTTTTGAAACGCAGAGGCCGCAGAGTAGTAAGTCATCTGAAACATTCAACCGCTAGAGATTGATGAATAAGGAAGGAGGATTCCATTACTCGTGAATCATTCTGTAGCCGTTCACCGCCCAAACGCGGGCCACCGCAATTTTGGCGGCTGGAATTGCTATTTGACGCCAAGTTGGAATTCTCCAAATTTGCTCTGGCCACGCGGTTAACTAGCGACATTCATGAACGTCTCCATTCTTCCCTTGTCTCAAATCGGGACGTTCATATGGGCCAGCTCCCAAATTGCCCAGAAACACATGCCCGATTCGGTTCGAGGTAGAATTTGTCCAAGAATCGGGTCTTGATGGCGAACCAAGCGTGAATTCCGTGAATCTAACGGTCGACTAGGTTGGATTGTAGACAGATGGTTCCCCCAGAGACTACGCTTAAGAGAAATCACGAGCAGCCCTCCGCGACCGCAGCCGACGAGAGCGGGTGTCCGGCCTCGGCGGTTGCTGTGGAGAACTTGGGTCGTCACCCGGTTCGCCTGGATCCTCGAAGGGTCGTTAAGAACTTGGCACAAGAACCCGTTGGAACTCCCGAGCGAATACGCCGAATGCGGTTTACATTCCCTAGTGGCGCGACCCCATTGGCGGGGTACACGATCAAACGCGGCCTCGGTATCGGGGGCTTCGGCGAGGTCTATTTTGCCGTCAGCGATTCGGGCAAGGAAGTGGCGTTGAAGCGAATCGCCCGCAATCTCGAAGTCGAGTTGCGGGGTGTACGGCAATGCCTCAATTTGAAGCATCCCAATCTGATCGACTTGTGGGATATTCAGTTGGACGACCACGGTGAAAGTTGGGTCGTCATGGAGTTCGTACCTGGCCCCAGCCTCAAGGATTTGATTTCTGATCATCCGAACGGTATGCAGAGCGAGGATGCCGCATGGTGGTTCGCTGAGATTTCGGCGGGGGTCCACTACTTGCATCAAAATGGAATCGTACATCGCGACTTGAAGCCGGGAAACATCTTCCATGACTCCGAAGCGGACTTGGTCAAGATTGGCGACTATGGTCTGAGCAAGTTCATTTCTTGTTCTCGGCGGAGTGGTCATACGGAAAGTGTGGGAACCGTCCACTATATGGCCCCCGAGATCGGTCGTGGCGTCTATGGACGCGAGATCGATATCTATTCGATGGGCATCATGCTGCACGAACTGTTGACGGGACGATTGCCCTTCGACGGCGAGTCGTCGCAAGAGATCATCATGAAGCACTTGACGGCCACGCCGGATGTGTCGGGCTTGCCCGAACCTTTCGCGCGGGTCGTGCTGAAGGCATTGGTGAAAGATCCTGAGCAACGTTATCGCACCATTTTGGAGATGTTGTCGGACCTGCCGGAAAATTATTGGCCATCGTCACTGAAGCGTTCGCAACGGCCAAAGTTAGACGACACCGCCTCGCACCCCGGTTTGAATGGTCCCGGCCAAATTCCTAGAGATGCCGGCGACCGTAAAAATCTCGCGGCTCTGGAAGCGCCCGCCAGGCCGTCGCAAGTGGCACCGTTTCAGCCAGCTCCAATCCTTCAACAGAGTCCTGCCTCGCAAGAGCCCGTGGCTTCCGGAACTTCGGAGTCGCCGAATTCAACCACGATGAATCGATCGGTTCCAGTGTTGGGGCGTCATCGATTCAATCAACCACCTAGCCCAACGACCTCGGCACCCACTCCGCTGCCTGTTGGTCTCGCTCCGGGTTCGAATCCGCAGGTCGGTGCGGGCCTTGAATCGTTCGACCCGGCCCTGCCCCGACCGGTCGTGAATCGTTCGGCGGCGCAATCGTTGTACGAAAGATTCTCGCGATCGGCCGGTGATATTGTTTTCGGCGAGGTGCAGTTTCACGATGTGGTCGAGGCCGAAATGGTCTTCACCGAGCCCGCGCATGTGATCCCATCGGAAATCGCTCGGCCTACCGTTGATGCCGCAGCAACGCCTGACTACGCGGCCAAACATGCGGCGGCCCTTAACCAACTACCAAACCGAGGCCGCGAGCCTTTGACGAGTCTAGAACGCCAACGGTTGGCGGTTGACTCACGCGTCCAGGCGGCAACGGTGCCGTATCTGCAGCAAGTCTCGGGGGCCGACCAATTGGCCGGTATGTTAACCGGCATGCTGATCGCAGCGGCCATCTCCGCAATGGCGGCCATTGCCGGTTTTTATTTTCTCGTCAGCGATTCAAACTCGATCCTGCCCAGCCAACGTGAAGACGTTTTGGCGATCATGATGTGGCTGTGGATCTGTAGTTTCGGCTCGCTGTGGGTGTTGCTATCGGTCTCCCGACTATGGACTTCTGCAGATCGCCAAACCGGATGGCGCCGGTGGACGATGGTGCCGGTGGCCATCGGAATGGCCGGGTTTGCATGGGGATCCGCCCAAGGATTGCAGATCGACTTTTCGCCGATTTTGATGCATCGAAATTACTTCGATCAGGGATATTTGGGGGAACTGCTGTTCACCAATCATCAACCCAATCTCGCGGCGTTTGTGGTGTTCTTTGTCGGTCTGATCATGTTGGGTGGGTGGTCGCGACAAGTGAACCCGCTGCGGGCTCGTCGATTTCGCTGGCTGTCGTTGCTGCGAGTGTGTGGGCTGTGTTTCATGTTCGCAAGTCTCTTGAACTTCGACTGGCCGGTGGGGTTGATCTTAGGAGTCGCCCTATCCGTTGGAGCCCAGTGGTCCGCGCCCTACTTTACGGACCGCCAACGCCGGGAGTTGCGGGATTTGGCCGCGCGGTCTGTTTAACCGGCCAAATACAGATTTGTACCTAGGTCAAACGGTGGATCGATGCGACTTTGCGAGTTATTCCTCATTTTGTTGACGCTGTTCGCAATCCATGATTGCCGGGCACAAGATTCGGACGTCAAGGAAGAAACGACCGAAAATCAGGACACGCCCACTTCGGTGGGGCCGGACGAAACTTCAAAGGCGACATCCGAGGACCAGAAACCATCGACAACGCTTGATTCACCGCGACTGCCAGTCCCCAACTTGGAGCCTCACGCGAGTCGAGTCCGCGCGGTTCGAGCGATCCGCTTTGGCGTCTTGGTTTTGTCCGTTTTGTTGGGCATGCTGACGACGGTGGTGTTGATGCAGGTCAATCGTTGGAGCCATGGCCGACACGCGGGGCGGTTGTGGTGGTTGGGGGTTCTCTTGGTGCCAGCTTGGTTACTTGTCGGCGGTGCCTGGGCGTGGAACAATGATTTGTGG
The DNA here is from genome assembly GCA_030681235.1 of Pirellulaceae bacterium. Lineage (GTDB taxonomy): Bacteria > Planctomycetota > Planctomycetia > Pirellulales > Pirellulaceae > M30B19. Next base: position 10,422 of record JAUXWY010000154.1, read on the forward strand.
CACGCGTGGCTGGATGGAAACTTCATATTGTAAGCGATAAAAATGACTGATTTGGAAGATTCTGATTGGGCGCGGAAGCACGCTGCGGATCAACGCCTGGTGGCCGAAATTCGTGCTGGAAACAATACCGCCTGGGCAGATCTGTTGGATCGATATCAGGGACGATTGACTGCCTTTGTCGAAAGCCGTCTCGCGAATCGCTCGGTCGCGGAAGACATCGTTCAAGAAGCGTTTATCGGCTTCTTGAGCAGTTTGCCCAACTACGACGGGCAACGACCGCTGGAGGGATATCTGTTCTCAATTTGCAGCTACAAAGTTACCGATCATTTGCGGCGTGAGGGCCGTCGACCCACCATCCCATTGTCGGTTGGTGACAACAGCGGCGGCGATTGGGATTTGCCCGGCAGTGGGCGAGTCGCCAGTAGCTTGGCCCGCAGCGGTGAGCAAAAAAAGATTGAAGAGCGATTGGTGGCCGATGCTTTAGTCGAGCATGTCGCTCGTTGGGTCGAGAAACGGAATTGGGTCAAACTCAAGTGCATCGAATTGCTGATCGTACGAGGTTGGTCGAACAAGAAAACCGCTCAGGCGTTGAACCTTACCGAACAACAAGTTGCCAACTACAAGTTTGACTTTGTCGCCAGCATGAAAAACGCCATCAAAAAATTAAATGTTGCGGCGGATGCCATTGCTGAGCTGGCCGACTAGCAAACATCTGGATGTAGAGTGCTGGAACAAATACCAAAGCCAGGCTGTTTTTAGCTCAAGATGGGCCGAATCACTTCCCCGTGGACGTCCGTCAGGCGAATGTCTCGGCCGCCCGAGCGATAGGTAAGCCGCTCGTGATCGATCCCCAATTGGTGCAAGACGGTGGCCCACAAGTCGTAGAAGGTCGTGGGGTTCTCCACGACGTGGTATCCAAAGACGTCGGTCGCGCCGTGGGTTGTTCCGCCTTTGATCCCTCCGCCGGCCAACCAGAGCGAGAAACCAAACGGATTGTGATCGCGGCCGTTGCCGCCTTGGGAAAACGGGGTTCGTCCGAACTCGCCGGTCCAAACGATAATCGTTTCATCCAGCAGGCCTCGTTGGTCCAAGTCTTTGATCAAAGCGGCCATTGGTTGATCGACTTGAGTGGCCATCGTTTTGTGGCCGACGGCCAAGTCGCCGTGTTGGTCCCACGGGTTCGGTGCTCCGCCGGCACCAATCCCCACGGTCAAACAACTGAGTTCGACGAAGCGTACTCCCTTTTCGATCAAGCGTCGGGCCAACAGGCATTGTCGGCCATACGCGCTTAGTGTCGAGTTCGCATGATCGACACCGTACATGTCGCGCGTCGCTTGAGTTTCGCCGGACAAGTCACACAACTCGGGGACGGCCGTTTGCATGCGAAACGCCGTTTCATGACTGGCAATTGCGGACTCCAGGATCTTATCGGCTTTGGTTTGAGCGGCCCACTGTTGATCTAGCCCTTGGGCAAATTCCAGTTGTCGGCGCTGTGCGTCTCGCGAGCGACCGGACATCAAGTTCGGCAAGGCTTCGCTGCGATCCGCTTGCAATATCGAACCTTGTGTTCGCCCGGGCAGAAATCCGTTGCTGAACAAAGCTACACCACCGTGAGGAGGCACGGCACCGCCGCTTTGGAGCACCACATACGAGGGCAAGTCGCGATTCTCGGAGCCTAGCCCATAGGCGCACCACGCGCCCGCACTTGGAAATCCCATGAACGGGAACCCGGCGTGCACAAAGAAGTTGCCTTGCGCGTGTTCGTTGAACGGAGTCGTCATGGAACGAACCACGGCCAAATGATCCGCGACGTTCGCCAATTCGGGAAACATATCGCTGATAGGCAGGCCGCTTTTACCGGCTTGTTTGAACTTGAACGGGCTCTGCATCACGTTGCCGTTGTTGTTGAATTGAGTTCGTTCGACTTTCAACGGCATCGGTTGTCCATGCCAGCGACTCAGTTCTGGCTTGGGATCAAAGCTATCCACATGGGAAACACCGCCCGACATGTAGCAAAGGATCACGTGCTTCGCTTTGGCGGGCAAGTGAGGGACCCTCAAGGCGGCGTCCGCTGGCAGCGTGTCTTGAGTGGCTTGACTCTGGTCTTGCAGCAAGCCGGCCAAGGCCATCCAACCGAACCCTGCGGATTGTTGTTGCAAAAACTGGCGACGGGACCACATCAAAACATCCTCTAACGAATCGTGATAAATTCGACCGACATGAACAGCGATTGAACCAGTTCGCTCCACGCGGCGACCGGTTCCAAGCCAACGGGGTCGGAAACCAATTCGGCCGCTTGTTGCTCCAACTCTTGCAACTCCAATTGCCAAGCTTCAACCCGAGTTCGATCGGCAGTGGACAATTCCGCCAGCAACTCTGGCCAAGCGACCGTCCCGCTACCCGACTGAAAGCTGACTGAGATCTCCGCGGCGGACAGCGCTTTGTCGTACAGTCGGGCCTCATAGACTCGTCCGCGAAGAAATCGACCACCGGAACCCGGCAAGTGCCGCAAGCCAATCGTGACGACCGCTTCATTTGCGGCAAGTTTCAAAACACCCGAGCTTTGGTAAGGCGAGCCATACGGTTGTCCGTTGCGATACGCTTGGATTACACCATCCGACTGATAGACGATCGCGAAATGGACGACTTCCGACACAGCCTCTGTTTCCAATTTGCCCGCCAAGGGTTGTGTGCGACTGAAGCCATTGCTGCCCGGCAACCAGTGGCCAACTTGTTGCTCGCCAAACACGATCGAGTCGAACAGATTGCCGTCCGGTGTTTGCACAGTCATGACTCCACCACCTTGCTGAGTCAAGTCCGACAATTGGACCCAAGCCTCCATCGTCTTTGCGGAAAGTTCGCGTGACAGCGGTGCCGAAACGAGATAGCCGTTGCCATCCAAGACCAAGGCTCCATCCTTGATGATCGCCGAGCCCTCCAGCTTACCGTGCGCCGAACCGACCAAGTCCTGATAGCCTTTTGAAAAACTCCAACGAGCGATCGGTTCGTTGGCTGCCCATAGGTCGGCGGTTGCTCGATCGCGTTCGCCGGTCAACCGTTCGCGAATCGGACTGAGGACCGCAGTCAGATCGGCTCGTAACTTGGTTTGTCGTTCTTGCAATTGATCCCACATCTGTTTTGTTTGTTGCTGAGCCGCCCGAATCCTCTGCATGTAATCCAAACTCGATTCCAGCTCTCGTTCGTTTGGGGCCCGTGCGAAACAACGCCAGTAGAGCTCCGTCAAACGCTGCCGATCGTCGGCAATCGACGGATCGGAAATCAGTTGTTCGGCCAAGCGATCGGCGGTTTGACGGACCAATGGAGCATTGAGCATGGTCAGCGACTGAGCCGGCACGGCAGTCACATCGCGTCGTCCAACGGCAGATGATGGTTCTGGAAAATCGAACACCCGCAAAAACGGATCCAACGAATTTCGACGCACGGCCGAATAGATCGATCGACGGCGGTGGAGCGGATCGTTGGCGGCGGGGCCAAGAGGCTCAAGCTCCAAACGACTCGCGGTGTGCAATAACGTGTCCCGAATGGCTTCCGCTTCAAACCTGCGAATTGGAAAACTGGCCAAGTAGCGCTGTTCGGGATCATGCGTTTGGGAATCATGCGCAATAGCCGAATCTCGTTGCCAAGTTTCCGATAAGACAATCTCCCGGATCATTTGTTTCAACGACCAATGATGTTCCGCAGTGAAACGATCTGCCATCCAGTCTAGCAATTCCGGATGTGTTGGTTCGCTGCCCAGTTTCCCAAAGTTATCCGGAGTGGCGACCAAGCCGCGTCCAAACAAATGATGCCACAAGCGATTGACAATCACGCGTCGAGTCAGCGGGTTGTCCGCTCGCAGGAGATCTTCAGCCAGTTGCCGTCGACCGCTGCCGGCACCTTGGTAGGGCGAAGAATCGACCAGCGATAAAAATCGTCGTGGCACGACTTCACCGGGACGGCGATGGTCACCGCGGACATACATCGCTTGGTCAGCGACCTCTGCCTCGACCAATCCAGGTGTCCGAACGGGAACTTCAATCTCGCGCTCTTGGGCTTGATATTGTGTCAAGAGAGGTTGAGCGGTCGCCAACAGCTCGGGTTGATTTACCAGCAGATTCTGTTTCAGTGCCGCGTCGAGCAACAGAGCTTGGCCGTCGGTCAAAGTGTCGTTACTCCAATCCTCGATCGCTTGGCAAATCGCCTGTTCGTAAACCGACACCAACTCGGCGACGGTCTGCGGGGTCTTGTCTCCACCTGCATCCACGACCGCACCGTTCGTTTCGTCAGCCACTTGCGGCGGCGGCGGTGCGCCCGCCGGGACCATCCGCGCCGATCGAATTCCGAACCATGATCGTTCTTGGCCGGCGACCAACAGCGGTGCATCTTGCGCGTGCGCCAATTCAATGTGAACTAGATCTCCCACCCAGTAGGTCATGTCGAATCGTTGCCAACGCCACGCTTGTCCATTCAGCCGTTCGATCGGGTAGATCGTTCCATCGCGTGGATAATCACGCACGACATAACGTAGCGACGCGTCGCGGTCACCAATCACTTGGAGCCACATGTTCTGTGGCACGGTCAATTGCAGGTTGGTGGAGGTCAGCCGCGCGGCCAATTTTGCGGAAAGGCCGTGGCTATAATATCCCGCCGGGTAAATGCCAACCAACGCTAGCGCGGGCTCGGCCGAGATCGCAAATTCTCCAGCTTTTTGCCGCGTCGTGGGCAATTCTGTCGAGTTCGCCAGCCAGTTGCTGATTTCCTGTTGGGAGTCCGCTTCAACGCTGGTCGCCGCTACAAACTCCTGCCATGTTTGCCGCTCGGCTTGCCAAAACTCCGACACCAAACGACCTTGCTTTTGGGCTTGAGCTCCCCGGACCAACAGGTCAAACCCAGGTACCGTTTCAGCAACGGTTGATTTCGCCTCCGCCAATTCATTCAATTTCGACGCAATCGAGGATTTGTCAGCCAACCAATCTTTGGACAACGCCGCCCGGATCTGCGGTTTCAAATCCGCGAGCGCGGCCACTTGTGTGGGCAGCGACGATATTTGATTGACGACTTGCCGGGCCGGTCGATTCGAACGCATGATCCCATACAACGCGTAATAATCGTCCTGGCCAATCGGATCAAACTTGTGATCGTGGCACCGAGCACAGGAAACGGTCAGCCCCAAAAACGCTTTGGAAAACACATTGATTTGATCGTCGATAAAGCGAACCTGTTCGTCCAACGCGTCGGTGGGTGAAAACCCGTGAAACACCATCCGCCAGTGAGCCGTCGCCAATCGTGATTCGTTCAACCCCAGTTCGTGGTTGAGGCGTGGTTCTTCCAAGAGGTCGCCGGCCACGTGTTCCCGGACCAGTTGATCATAAGGAACATCTTGATTCAAACCACGAATCAAATAGTCCCGGTAGAGGTGCGCGTTGACGATCGATGGATCACCTTCGGAACCGTGCGACTCGGCATAGCGAATCCAGTCCATCCAATGCCGCGCCCACCGCTCGCCATAATGGGGACTGGCCAGCAATTCATCGAGCAGACGTTCGTAGGCGCGCTGACGATCGCTGGAGTCCGTTTGTTGCAACTGCTGGGTCCAATACTTCGCTTGGTCGGATGTGGGCGGAAGACCGATCAAGACGATGAATAGCCGTCGCACGAGACTGGTGGCGCTGGCTGGCGGAGCGGGCGCAAGATTTTGCGATTGCAGTTTATCGGCGACCAACACATCAATCGGCTGCGAGTGAGCTGAACCCTGGGGGAGTTCGGGTCGGCGGATCGGTTGAAAAGCCCACTCGGACAAACGTCGCTGCCTCACTTCGGGCCAAGCCGCTTGAGCGGCATGCTGTTCGGCGGTCGGTGGCTCGCTTCGCGGGTCCTTGGCTCCGGTCGCAATCCAACGTTCGAAATCGGCTGCCACGTCGTCAGGCAGTTGGGGACGCCCGGCGGGCATTTCGTAACCATCGAGCTCATGCCGGATCGATTGCAATAAACGACTAGTGGCCGGTAGACTCAAGTCGATAGTCGGTCCTCCATCGCCGCCTTTGCGTAATCCCAAGGCATGGTCCAAAGTCAACCCGCCTTCGCTGGTCCCGTGCGAGTTATGGCACTCGTAGCAGTGCTGGACCAAAACCGGGCGGATGCGGTTCTCGAAGAACTCGAGCAAAACAGGATCGTTTGGGAACTCCGCCGCGCGATCGTCTGTCTGGCCTTGCCCGGAACTGGTCGCGGTACCGATCAACCAGCTCGCGAAAAAAAATGGGATCGCCAACGAGTTGAATCTGGCTATGAGGTATTGGCGCATGCTTGAATTTCTGGAAGGGATGCCCCCCGCGACTCATTTTGGCTGAAGTAGAGACGCGGCACAACACTTCGCCGGCCCTTCGAGAATAAAAAACAGCCGACGCGGTCATGTTCCCGAGCAACCCAGCCAGCGTTCTTTGTGTCAAGACCAACTGACGCGAAGTCACCCCGATTTTTGAGAATCCAGCCGCCGGACGATGGGCTGCGGCGTGGGACTGACGGCAGATCGAGTTTCCAGTAGAATCGAGCGACCGTTTGCCGCGACCTTAGCGGCCCAATGACGACACAACGCGAGGAAAGCATGTTGGATCTATACAACCCGTGCCCGTGCCATCCGGAACGAAAGCTGAAGTTTTGCTGCGGCAAAGATGTGGTTGCAGCGTTTTCCAAGTCCCTGGAAATGTTGGAAGGTGGGCAGCGGATCAAGGGAATCCAAGCTCTGGACAAGGGGCTGGCCCAGTTCGGTCACCGCGACTGTTTGACCGGCATTCGGTTCGCCTTGCATTTAGAGGACAGTCAATTTACAGAAGCCCGCGCCATTTGCGACGCGTATGCGGCGGAAAATGGCAATAATGGGACAACTTGGACCATGCGCGCGTTGCTGGCTTTGGAAGATGGGGTGGTTGCCGAAGCCGTGGACCACATTCAATCGGTGTTGGAAACCGGCGAACCACCCAGCAGCCTCTTGTCGGAAGGGATGCTGAACTTGGCGATTGGTTTGGGCAAGCTGGGGGCCAATACAGCCGCTCGTGATCATTTCGCGTTGTATGCGTTGTTGACCGGCGACCCGCAAGGTGTTGCCGGGCGCTATCTGGAGGTATTGCGACAAGCCTTGTCCGTGCCACTTCCGTTGAAACATGATTGGCCGTTGCTGCCGATTCCGGATGGCCGAACTTGGACCGCCTCCGCAGCTCAAGCCGTGCACTGGGCCGAGAAAGGTCTTTGGCGGAAAGCGTTCCATGTCTTGCAACCTTTGGCACTTGAAAATCCCGCTGAAGCGGCACTGTGGAAAAACGTCGCGATCCTAGCGGCGCGATTGGGCTATCACGAATTGGAACATGAAGCGTGGGGTAGATACGCAGACTGTCCAGGTGTTTACCACGACCATGCGGTGGAAGCTGAATTTTGCAGTTTGGAAGATGCCGATCGTCGTGCGGATTCTTACGAAGAAGTTCTGTTCTCCTTCAACATCAGCGATGTCGATAGTTTCTTGGAACAAGCGGCAAACGACCCGCAAATGAAAGCGGTACCGCACAGCCTGATCGGGCCACTAACGATTCGGAAGAACGAGTCTCCCCAGGCTGTTTTTTTTGCTCCGGTGAATTTGTGGGGCGATGAAGAATCGGTGCATTGTTTCGATGGCTCGGAAGTTCAAGCCAGCCACTTGATGGCGGTGATCGTCTATGGAAAACGAACCGATCGCGCGGCTCAGTTAGCGATTGGCGTTACGGGCTTGCCCAAGGTCTTGGACTTGATCGACCAAATTGTCGCGCGTTATCCGCAGATCCAAGCGGAAACACGCCAAGCGAATGTGACGCGAAAGCACACGAAATTCATCCAGGACTTCGCATTCGATCGGATTGTCGGATTGAAACGCGCGGTTAGCGATGGGAGCCTGGCAATTGATTCGGTGCGTTGGGAAAATTACTTGCTCCGCAGCTTGCCCGGCTATCAAACCGAGTTATTGAATGGAGCAACTTTCGCGGAAGCCATGCAGGATCCTCGGTTACGGCGACGTGTCGAAGCCCTGCTCTTGTTGCTGGAGTGTGAAAACACAGTTCTGTTCGATGTGCGGCCGATCATTCAACGAGTCCGAGTAGCATTGGGCCTGCCCGCTCAAGAGTTGTTGCAGCCTAAATCGGTGCGTTTGCCTGAGCTATCCCTCCAGCAATTCACGCGTCTGGACTTCAGCCAGATGCCGATTCAGTTCCTAGCTTGGGCCCTCAACACCGCGATGGCGTTTAGCAACGTCAACGCGATGCGATCCTTGATCACCGAATTGGAGCGCCGACTAGAATCGCCAACCGACGCAGACGTCGTCAAACAAACCCTGCCGTTGGGGTCGGTTTACTTGTTGATGGCGAAGATTGAAGGTGATGTACGGCAGGCCATTAGTTGCCTAGAAAAAGGCGAAGGTTGGTTGCCCGCCGATCCCCGGCAGCAATGCGATTGGCTGATCAAGTCGATCGAAATCACCGTGTCGCGCGGACTCATGGACCACGCCCCACATTACCTCGCCAAATTGACTGGGTTGGCGGAAACTGACGAGTATTGCTTGGCGGCGCTCATCAAAGTTTACGACCTCTTGGGTCTGCCCGCACCATCATTGGATCAAGTTGCCCGTCGGCAGGGTCAAGCGATGGCGAGACCTAAAGGACAATCAAATGTCATTGTCGCGGACCTAACAGGGGGCCGTTCCGCAGTGGCTGCGTCGAACGGTCCCGAAGCTCCCGCAACGGAATCGAAATTGTGGTTGCCCGGAACTTAGGAATTTGCCCTCGCAGGGGTCAAGCGACTCGCAATATGAGCCCAGAATCATCCGCCGAAAAATCGTCGTCCTCGGACACACCGTCGTCCACGAAACGCTACATCGTACGCATGGGAGCCTTGCGTCAATTGGGGTTGATGAGCGGCAAACAAAAAGACGAGTACTGCCGCGGTCAACACGTCGTTTGTCGGACCCAGCGTGGTTTGGAAGCCGCTGAGGTCTTGTGTCGGGCCACGGATCCGCAAATTGCGATGATGGAGAATTACGAAACGGGTCATATTCACTACGAGCTGAGTGAAGAAGATCACCGCATGCAACGGATGTTGCTGGATCGAATCCCCCAGACCAAAAAAATTGTCCAGGCCGCAGTTGAACAGTTGAACCTGGAGATGAAATTGGTCGACGTCGAATTCTTGTTTGCTGGGGAACGGGTCGTCGTCTACTATTTGGCCGAAGATCGCGTGGATTTTCGACAGCTGATCAAAGATCTGGGATCCCAACTGCAAACTCGGATCGAAATGAAACAGATTGGGGTGCGCGATGAAGCCAAGTTGCTAGCCGACTATGGCGATTGTGGCAAACCACTTTGTTGCAACACACACTTGTCGACGATGCCGCGGGTAACCATGAAAATGGCCAAACTGCAAAAAGCTTCGTTGGATCCCAACAAACTTTCCGGACGTTGCGGACGCTTGAAGTGTTGCTTGCGTTACGAATTTGATCACTACGAAGAAGTATTTGACCGAATGCCACCGATCGGCAGCCGTGTGCTGACCAGGGACGGTACCTTGCTCGTGTTGCAACACGAGCTTTTGACCCAGCAATTGTTGGTGGAAACGCAAGATCGCCGGCGTCTGTTGATTCCCGCCAGCGATGTGTTGTCAGAAGTATCCCGGTGACGGTACCATCGATTGGCGTTGAATATCCACTTTCCCATTTAACCGACATCCACTGCGAATGCCTGATTCCTTGACGATCTATCGACTGCTGAAGAAAGACCCTCGATACCCCATTGAGGCCTACCATTTTGTTCAACAGGGCCTGAGTTACGCGACCGAAATCTTGCAATTCGGCCAAAAACGGCCCAACGACAATCAAAAGAAATTGTCGCAAGTACACGACTTGGAACAGTCGTCGTCGGACTTCCAAAAAGAGATCGAGATGTTGGCAGGCATATTCACGTCACAGGAGGGCGACGATGCCACGGGCGAAGTCGATTCGCCGGATCGGGAAGCAATCGACGATGCCGAATCATCGTTCGTCGTCGAAGCGGAAGCCGAAGCCGAAGGTCGACATCTGAGCGGACAAGAACTCTGCGAGGCATTGCGTCAATACGCTTTGCAGCAGTACGGCTACATGGCCGCAAGCGTCTTGGCACAATGGGGAATCACTGCCACTCAAGACTTCGGGTCCATCGTTTACAACCTGATCGACATCGGCCTGATGCGAAAATCGACCGAGGACCGCCAAGAACACTTTTCCGACGTCTACGACTTTCAATCAGTCTTTGTCGAGAATTTTCAGTTCGAAAAAACTTAAGCGGTCGCATCGTTACTTGGCACTGCTCAGGACGACATTCACGCCGGGCGGAGTCGTCGGCAGCGATGGCAGCGGAGCGGCCTTGGGCTTCTTGAACCCGAAGAATCCGCGGCGTTGGATCACATCCACCACGGAGGCTGGCACATGCTTCGTCCAATTGGGATCGCCGTTTTGGATTTGTTGCAATACTTCCCGCGAGTACGTCAGCAAGTGTTCCGGATCAAACGAATCCAAGGCTTCGATATTGCCCCGATCAACCAAGTACTCGTAGAGTTTCTTTGTCCCGGGCTCGACGTGCAAATTCTGAACCGTCGTCATTTGACCGGTGGTTCGGTTCAGAAGCGGGTAGATGTAGAGTTTGAGATCG
>JAUXWY010000156.1 GCA_030681235.1 Pirellulaceae bacterium
GCCGGTACACCAGCGTTCGCTAAACCGATCCTGTTACGGTTCTTGATTTTCAACGTCGAAGGATTCGAATGGGGTCTCGCTGGCTCTAACGTACAAAGGCAATATAGCGAACGCCGGTACACCAGCGTTCGCTAAATCGCTACAGTTGTAGTATCTCGGATCTTTGGAAGTCGGAACCTCGTTCGAGCCCAAACACTTCTGGCGGCGCGTGCTATCAAGTTGGGCGGGATCGATGAAAAAACTGAGTGCCGGAACTGGTTTCAGCGAGTAGAATGAAGGGGATGGAAAGACCATTTCAAATCCAGGGGAAATGAGTCGAGGAGCATTTTTGTGATGGCAGAAAGCGATGCAATTTCGGATTACGATTACCAACAGTATGCCAATCGCCCGCAGGATACATGGGGCTGGGCGTCGTCCGTTACTTTTCATGTCTTGATGTTTTTGCTGATTTCGTTCCTGTTGTACCAAGTTCCGAAAGGGATTGGCGAGGAAACGGTTCAAACGGGTGGGATCGTCTTGGTCAACGCGGATTTGGCCGCCAATGAAAAGCCGTACTTGGAGCAGTCGGACATCCAAAGCCCAGAAACGGCTGAACACGCGGCAGCTGCTGCGATGGGTGGCGAAGTAACCGAGCAAACACCGGCTCTCGATGTCAATGACTTGCCTGAGTTGCCAGGGATGCAGTCGAGTGAAGACGCGAGGAAGCGAGCGCAAAAAGCTCAACAGGAGGGGTCCGGCATTTCTGATTTGGCTTTGCCGAACGCGCAAGTCGGCGGCGGAAAGATTGGACAAGAAGCAGTTCGATTCGGCGGCATGGTGGGTACCGGAAGTCGTTTTGTTTATGTGGTCGATCGTTCTGGGAGCATGAACAATAGTGGTTTGATGCAGGCCGCCAAAGCCGAATTGGAAGCGAGCATCAACAGCTTGACGGAACACCAACAGTTTCAATTGATCTTTTATAACGACGAGGCATTGATCTTTAATCCGACCGGCGCAGCGCCAAAGTTGATGCATGCGACCAAAGACAACATCGCGCTGGTGATGGAATTCATCCGACAAACTCCGGCGTCCGGTGGAACGGTGCATATCAAAGCACTTGAACCTGCTTTGAAGCTGACTCCCGACGTGATTTTTATGCTTACGGACGCAGACGATCTACTGTCAGAAGCTGACAATACAAAGCTGGCTCGATGGAATAAGTCAAACGCCAGTATCAATGTGTTGGTCTTCGGACCAACGCCTGAACCGACGGCGGTCAACTTGAGTTTTTCCAAGTTGGCTAAAGAGACTCGCGGTCAGTTCGTGTTCAAGAGTACTGTAGCACTTCGCAAAAAATAGTTGAAACTCAAGGAAGGGATGCCCAGCTGTTTATGCCGCCTAAAAAGTTGAATCCGTTGATCGCTGGTCAACGCCAATGTCGATCGATCCATCGCAGGGCCATCGTGCGCATGCTGGCGGTTTACGGCGTTGGCTTTATCTTGGGGATTTGGCAACTTGCCAATGCTCAAGAGCCAAACCAATTGGCCCAGGAACAAAATTGGGATCGCGTTGAATATCGCGAGTCGCATCAAGATCCGGTGCAAACGCTCCAGGGTATCGTCGTTGAACTCCAAGCAAATCAATTGGAGCTGAAATCGCCGAATGGCGGGATGCGACGGATCCCACGATCCAAAATTGTTTCCGTCCAATTGTTGAATCAACCATCATTGGCCAAAGCCGACCAACAAGCCGCTGCAGGAAAATTCGAAGAAGCCCGGCAGGGTTTTGAAGCAGTCGTTCGCGCCAATGTCCCGCATTGGATGAAGCGACATGCAGCAGCCCGACGGATTCAGTGTTTACGTGTTCTGCAACAACATCGAATGGCGGTCGCCGATTTTGTCAACTTGGCGAACGATGACCCGAAGCAAATACCATTCGAAGCGCTGCCGTTGGTCTGGACCAGTCCCAAGGTCGATGCCCTGATGGAAGAACAAATCAAAGCTTGGTTGGCGAGTCAGAACGAATGGGAACGGCTGACCGGCGCGAGTCTGGGTTTGTTGCACCCACCAACGTCGGCTAACAGTCAAGCGGTTTTGGAAGCGTACGCGCCGCTCGAGAGTTCTTTGACCGAGTTCCGTCCGTTGGAAGCCATCGCCACGGCCCAACTGTGGCGGCGACCTCAAAGTCGTTCGCCGCAACAATTGAAGCAGATGCAAGCTCAGCTGGACGCCTTTCCTGCGGAAGTCAAGGCAGGCGCTTTGTTGGTGATGGGCAAGCTCTGGAAAAATTCGGCAGAGCCAAAATTGGCAGCGGACGCATTCTTGCAATTGGCGGCGTTGTACCCGAACCAGCATGACTTGGTCCTCTTGGGATTAGAGGCCGCATATTATACGCTACGGGACATGGATCGGGATGATGCCGCTCGAGTCGGTGAATGGTTGATCGCTCGGCATCCCAATGCAGCACAAACCGACGAGATCCGGAAGGAACTGGGACTTTGATCAGCGAAAACGTAGAAATGCAACTTGAAGTCAATGTCGGACAAAATCCTGCCACCGGAAATGCCGCGTTTTCGACGTGGGGAGATTTCTTACTAGCTCAGGGTGGCGGGACCGGAGCCGAGTCCACCGCTGCGAACTCCGCAGGTTGGTTCGATGTTGTCTTTTCCGGTGGGCCGATCGGCGTTGGCATCGTGGTGTTGCTGATTGCTCTTTCGTTGATCTCCGTGTATTTGGTTTTCGATCAAATCTTGACCCTGCGGCGTTCCGAGTTGATCCCAGACGGTTTGGGGGACGAGGTTCGACAACTCTTATTGGACAGCAAATTGGACGAAGCCTCCGAGGCCTGTCGCCAAAAGCCGAGCCTGCTGGCATTCGTCTTGCTGAACGGGATATCCGAACTACCCTATGGGTGGTCCAGCGTCGAGAAGGCGTTGGAAGATGCGTTGGCCGAACAGTCGGCCCGGTTGTATCGCAAAGCCGAATATCTGTCCGTTATTGGCAATATTGCACCGATGGTCGGATTGTTAGGCACCGTTTTTGGTATGATCTTGGCCTTCCAACGCGTCGCCGAGAGTCAGGGAACGGCCAGCGCGTCGGACTTGGCCGAGGGCATATACCAAGCCTTGGTAACAACCGTTGGCGGACTGATTGTGGCGATTCCATCGTTGGGAGCGTTTGCGGTGCTGCGTAACCGCTTGGACCAATTGGTGGCCGAAGGTGCGAATGTCGCCCAACACGTTTTCGCGCCGCTGCGAAAGAAACGGGCCGTAGCTGAAAAACGCGGGTCGTAGTTTGACGACTTTAATGAGCATGATTTTTCGAGACAGACATTGACCGATTCAAGTCCCAGCGAATTCAGCGATCCGTCGCAAACGATCTCGTGGCATCGCGTCGATGCGAACGAGTTGACTCGTGGATTGTCCGAAAAAGAGCAAGCTTGCTCGCGGCTGCTCGATGAATTCTTGGACATCTGTCGCGGTCAGCGTTTGAACTGGACGACCCACGTGAAGTTCGTTCGTTGCCTCGGTGCGGGCGGCCAGG
>JAUXWY010000162.1 GCA_030681235.1 Pirellulaceae bacterium
TGGTCTTAGATTTGAATGACATGCTCCGCGCGTTGGAGCATTTGCAACGCGAGTGAAAGGAATGACGCAGAAGACTTGGCTAAGATCGGACAAACAGTTCCGAGACCGCAACGCTTGAGTCTCGCGAGCAGGAACGCACGACGCTCACGGTTCGTACTCAAGATCAAAGCCATTGCGGCCTACTCGAAGGTTTGTCTGGGGTTGGGGTTGTTCTACGGCCGCTAAAAAACTTTCAGGCGTCGAGGCCGTAGTGATGAATCATCGCCCCACTGACACAAGGTCCAGTGGTGGCGGGACTGTACCCGCCCCCAACCGAGTTCATCTCGGTGGAGCCCAGGATTCTCCACTTAGGACGATCGCAAGCAATGGAAGCTGTCGAACCATCGACTCGTTTAGCAAACAATGGCATCCGAGATGGGTTGCCCGCCTTACGGGAGCGTCGGTTGACAATGCCGAAACCCTTGGCGAGTTTCGCTACTGGGTTTCGCTACTGGGTTTCGGAGCGATTTGGTACAATACGAATCGCCGGAGGAGAGATGTGTGTTCGAGCGGATGGCCCGACTTTTAATGCTGTTGTTGGTGTCGTGGGTGGTGATGACATTCACCCATGAACTTGGGCATTTGATCGGAGGGTGGACCTGCGGGGCCACGCTTCAGGCCGTGGACATGTGGCCGTGGCGTTTGCCCTACAGTCTTTTCGATCCAGATCCGCTGCCGTTGGTAACGCTGTGGTCCGGCCCGATATTAGGAGTATTGCTCCCGGTTGGTCTGGCGGCTTATCTCCGACACAACTGGATGTGGTTCGTGGCCCATTTCTGTACGCTGGCCAATGGACTCTATCTGGCGACTGCTTGGTACTCGGGCGACCGTTTTTTGGATACCCAGCGCCTATTTGCTCATGGGGCAAGTCCGCTCGCGATCGGGTTGTACTGCATTCTTACGATCGGCTTTGGTTACATTGGATTTCGTCGTTCGATCGCTCGCGTGTATTTGTATACCGGACGAACAACTGAATCTTCGGAGACGAACATCTGATCAAATCTGCCCAGCGGGCTTGGTGTCCAAGTGGAGCTATCGGCTTCGTGTTTTTCCGTGAGCACAATGATTTGGCCTGTCGGTTACGTAGCCGATACGACTTGTTGTTGGCAAGAAATCGACAACGATCGTAAAATAGGGTTCGATACCGACTGCAGTTTTGTGTTATCCGGAGCTTTTGCGATGAACTCACGAGTGCCACAATCGACGCCGACGACAACGCGCGTCTTGGATCAAATTTCGGTCCCGGTGCCATGTCCCATGTCTTGGTCGGCAATGGAGGGCGACGATAAGGTTCGCTTCTGTGGCCAGTGCCAACGGCATGTGTGGAATTTTTTCGAGATGACCGATGAAGAGATTGTGCGAGTGTTGCGCGAGAACCCAAACCGAGTTTGTGCGCAAATCGTGAAAAACGCGGAAGGCATTTTGCAAACGAAAAGCAATCACCGTGTTCGCTCGAAGTACCGATTCTCGATGTTGAGCATGTTGATCGTTGCGACGTGTCTTTCGCCGCTGTTCTTGTGGTATCCCTCGCTTTACCAATGGATGGTCCGCGAGCCGGAACCTGAGCCAATTCCGAAGTTACCGGTCGATTGGGATAAAACGGGAGGCGTTGTGTCTGACTTCGATTTCTGATCTAGGCTACCGCTGCGACTTGGCGGCAGCAACGACTCCCCGGAGCATTCCGGCGAAGACGAATTGGTGCAAGGGATAAAGTGCGTACCAATAGGCGAGGCCGAACAATCCAACGGGATCAAAGATCGCAGTTTGTCGGATCGTCGCTTGTCCGTCCACTTCTGTGACTTCGAATTCCAGCCACGCTCGGCCGGGAACTTTCATTTCGGCTTGCAAACGCAGGAGGCGATTCTCTTCAAACGCTTCGACCCGCCAAAAGTCCAAAGCATCGCCGACGCGGATTTGTTCGGCGTGTCGGCGCCCGCGGCGCACGCCCACTCCGCCGACCAATAAATCGAGAAAGCCACGGACCCGCCAAAGCCAGTCCCCGTAATACCAACCGGTCTGGCCGCCAATGCGTTGAATCGGTCGAAAGGCTTCCGCCGCTGTCGCTGCAACGGTGCGTGTGCGAGAATCTACCAATCGGGACCCAAAGCGAACTCCGCCCCAGGATTTTGAAATACTCCCAGCGGACAGCGCATCGGACCAACGAGTGGCCGCGAATTGCTGGTCTTCGTTCGTCAGGGCTCGCAGGATTGCCGCGATGGTCGAACGCGGCCGAACCGCAAAGACCCGATCCGCCATATTGTTCGAGACCAGTGTTGGGTTGCGCAGACTGTCGACCAACTTGCGCCCGACCCTCGCGTATAAGGGCGTCACCAAGCCCAACCACAAACTGGACAAATACGGGGTCAGGAACGGTACGGGAATCATCCAACGTCGCAGGCCGCGTTGCTGGGCGTATAGTTGCATGAGTTCGCCATACGACAATTGATCGGGGCCGCCGATCTCAAAGATCTGGTGAACATCATCGGGAAGCGTGGCGGCTTCCAACAGGTAGGCTAAGACGTCTTCGATGGCGATGGGCTGAGCCAGGACGCGAACCCATTTGGGACAGATCATCACCGGCAATCGTTCGACTAACGCTCGAATCATCTCGAACGACAAACTGCCGGAGCCAATAATGATCGAAGCCCGAAACTCGACCACGGCGGCGGAAGAAGTGCGGAGAATGTTGCCAATTTCTTGACGGCTCCGCAGATGTTTGGAAAGCTGATGATCGGGGTTCCCCAAACCGCCCAAATAGACGATGCGTTTGACGCCTTGCTTCGTGCAGGCCATAGCGAATGTCTCGGCGGCCTGCCGATCAAGTTTCTCGAAGTCGCGTCCTTCGCCCATCGAGTGTACCAAGTAGTACGCGGTGTGGACTCCCGTTAGAGCGGTTTCCAGGGACGCGAGATCCAAAACATCGCCCTGGACCACTTCCGTCTGGGGGCCAACCGTGCCCAAAAAACGAGCGGGCCGACGGGCGAGACAACGGACTCGGTATCCAGCCTGCTCCAACAAGGGAAGCAGGCGTCCGCCGACATAGCCGCTGGCACCGGTCAAGAGAATGGTTCTGGAGGGATGATGGTGGTTCAACGGCTGTTCGATTCGAGGTTGGAAGAAGGCTTTGGGAAATTCATCGACCGATCAACTCCTTAACTGTACAAAACCGTCGGATGGGGACGCCGTTAACTGTCACGGTCAACGCAAGTTGTGTTAAACTTTGAGGGCAGCCGGCAGGTATTTGAGGTTTAGAATGGTTGGTTGGGGCTAGGATCGAAAGAATTTGATAATGCAAACTTTGAGAGTTGTTTTCGTGTTCGCGTTGGTATGGCTTGTTGACTCGACTGTAACCGATGCCGTGGCGGGAGGCTCCCGGCGATGGAGTGCTTCGGAGCCGACTAAAACAACCGAACAAACTGCGGACAAGATTTCTTTGCCAGCGCTGATTGAACATTTTGCGGCCGATCGCGACAGCTTGGAGAAGAAGTACGAGTTCAAGTTGGCGCCGAATTACGGATCGCGCATGGGGCAGTTTTACCGAGCGTGGACGGCCGATTTGACCAAGATCGATTTTTCGCAGTTGGACTTGGACGCGAAGATCGATTATTTGCTGTTGCGAGATCGCATCACTTATCTTGCACGGACATTGGAATTGGAAATGCAGCAGGACGCAGCGGTCTTGGCGGCCTTGCCGGGTTTGCCGTTGGTCGTGCAACTTTGGGAGGCTCGCTTGACAGTCACTCGGCCGGATGGCGCGGAGACGGCCGGTCACTATGAACGATTGCGGATCGAGCTTGTTCAGCGGCAAAAGAACTTGCGTGAACCATCATCGGAACTGAAAACGATTTTTGCGGACCCGACCTTGGCTTTGTGGGTGACCAAGCGGCTCCAGCATCAAATGCAGACGATGGAGAACATTCATCGGTTTTACGACGGCTATGACCCGGACTACTCGTGGTGGGCTAGAAAACCGTGGGAAGACTTGCAGAAAGAAATGCGAGCCTATGCGCAGGCGGTGCGGCAATCAGCGTTGGGCCGATCGGGCGAAGATCCCGACGCCATTGTGGGTCTACCGATCGGAGAGGCCGCGCTGCAGGCGGAATTGCGCAATGCGATGATCGCCTACACGCCCGCCGAATTGGTCCAGATAGCCGAACGCGAGATGGCGTGGTGCGACACGGAGATGGACAAGGCCGCCAAGGAGCTGGGGTTTGACGATTGGCGAGCGGCTCAGGAAGTAGTCAAAAATCGCTTCGTTCCGCCAGGCGATCAGCCCAAGTTGATCGTTGACATGGCCCAGGAAGCGATCGACTACATCACGGCTCGGGATTTGGTGACGGTCCCCGATTTGGCACGCGAGGTTTGGCGGACGCAGATGATGAGCCCGGAACGGCAGCGAGTCAGTCCGTTCTTTTTGGGCGGCGACACGATTATTATTTCGTATCCGACCGATGCGATGACTCACGAGGAAAAACTGATGAGTCTTCGGGGCAACAACCCGCATTTCTCGCGGGCGGTGGTGCATCATGAACTGATCCCAGGGCATCACCTGCAACAGTTCATGCTCAAACGTCACAAACCATATCGCAGCGAATTTGCGACGCCGTTTTGGATGGAGGGTTGGGCTTTGTATTGGGAGATGCTGTTGTGGGACATGGGCTTTGCCGAAACACCCGAGGACAAGATCGGGATGTTGTTTTGGCGAAAACATCGGTGCGCTCGGATTATCTTCTCGCTCAATTATCATTTAAAACGCATGACGCCGGACCAGTGTATCGAATACTTGGTGGACCGGGTCGGTCATGAACGCAACAACGCCACGGCGGAGGTTCGCCGCAGTTTTGCCGGCAGTTACGGGCCGCTGTATCAAGCGGCGTACATGTTGGGAGGCTTGCAAATTCGCCAATTGCATCAGGAACTTGTGGGGTCCGGCAAGTGGACCAATCGGAAGTTCCACGATGCCATTTTGCAGGAACATTCGATGCCGATCGAAATGTTACGAGCCAAATTGTTGGACTTGCCGCTCGAGTCCAATTGGCAACCGGCATGGCGGTTTTACCAAGGGCTGTAAGCAATCATCGGTTTAGTTGGCATTTTATTTGACAGGAGACTGAGTGTGAGTCGATTGAAAGCAGGATTGTTGGCCAGCGCGTTAGCAGTTTTGAGTTTACCCTTTTTAGTCGCGTGTATTTGGGACGTCGACACCATTGCGATGGAACGAGCTCAGTTTCCGTCGGCCTTGGAATTGATCACCGGAAAGTTTATCCGACATTCGGATGCCTATTACGAGTGGCGCGTCCAAGATCGATTGGCGAAACTGAAGGATCGTGAGGGTGACTTGGCTTTGCGTGATGACTTGGCGGTCGCGTATGACAAGCTAAAGCAACATCAACTTGCCATTGACACCATGACCAAGAGCCTGGAGCTGCAACCAAAGCGGTACGAAACATTGGCCAATCTCGGTACGTTTTATATCCATGCCGGCAACCTAGAAGTAGGACTGGATTACATCAAACAGGCCATTGCCATCAACCCAGACGCTCATTTCGGCCGGGAGGTCTATCAACAGTTGGTGGTGGAGTACGTGCTGGATCGCAAGAAGTCGCGCACGGAAGGGGCGTTGCTGCCCTTGCGCAACTCGTGGAGTGCTTCCGAACCGGGCGGATTCGTAAGATTTTTGCGCAAAGTCCGGGAATCGTCGGAGCAGGAGGAAGAAGTTACCGCGGCTGTCAAAGGAATCCTCGGAATGATGCGATTTGGCGACTATCAGTCGCCCGTCTTATTGGAGGTTCTCGGCGATCTGATGGTCGCCCGTCACAGGGAAAGCGATGCCACTCAACTTGCGGCCAGAGCATATTGGCGAGCGGCAGCGGTTACCGACGCGCCGGCACAGCAAGCGTATCTCGACTTTGGTTTTAAGGCCCTATCAACGCAGCTCATCAATGGTAAACAGAACAATGTGATTGATAAAAACCAGGCTCAATTGGAAGCGGAAGTTGCGGAAGCGGAACGCTGGTTTCAAGGCGTGGTTGATGACGAGCGACGCTGGATCGAGGCGGGTGTAGATGTCGACGCGGCGTTTGCTCAGAAATACTATGCAGACCCGGTGGTTGGGGAGGGTCGATGGTTCATATCATATTGGTGGATCGCAGGAACGTTCACGATGGCGGCGATTACTGCTTTGCTTGTGGGAGTGGCAGTATTGAATCGCCGAGTCAAGACGGTTTCGTAACCAGTCCTTACTCAATTGAAAACAGCCAAACGTTGTTACCACCCACTTCCTCGTGAATGATCCATCCAGAATCCGACGCACTATTGTCGAAGGTTCCCTCGACCAATTCATAAACGGCAGTCTCGTCTCGTTTCGGATGTACGTTGATCGCCATGCCGAAGTAACTCTTGCCTCCGGTTGGGCCAATCCATTACATACGATATGGTTTTTGGGCTGGACGGGCGACCAATCGGATTTGTAGTAAAACGTCAGGGTGACGAAGAGCCAACCCAAGTTTTGGCTGGTTTTCGACTCAAACTGACTCAAACTGACTCAAACCGACTCAAAATCGTTACTCTCGGCTCAATTGCTACGTTCTAGCTTGAAAGTTTTGATAAAACTGGCTGGAAATTGCCTGGGAAAGCAACTACGCTACAATGTTGGAAATGCCGAGAAATCTTGTGAAGTGTTGGTTTTGTCGCCAAATTGGACCGGCGGCATGCTACATTAGCGAGAGAGGCGTCAGGCACGATCGCTATTGGAGTCGCAAATCGGCTCCAGAAAATCGGTACTTCGGGTATTTGTTTTGATGTTTGGGATCTTTGGACGGGCCCCGGACACTAACAGCCTCGATGACATTAGATAGTTCATAGACTTGTCGACTTGTACCAGGGAACAAGGGCTGAAGTCAGCAAGCTTCGGTAAGACAGATGGTCGGTGATTGACCGACGGAAACAAGGAAAACTGCGAATGAAAACGAAGATCGGTTTTGCGTTTTTGGCAACGGCCTGTTGTGGTTTGTGGCTAACGACTCATCTGCATGGCTATCAAACAACTGGTTCGGACTCGGTGAATTCCGTGGTTCTAACCAGCACCGCGTCGGATTCGGATTCCGACCGAGAAAACAATGTGAAGGCAGCGTCAAGCAAGGCTCCCAAGCTTCGCCCGTCGCGAACTCAAACGGTCCCAGCCGGATTTGAAGCGGTCGAGATGTTCTCGGCGGCTGAAGCTGGTTCGATCGAAGTTACCTACATCCCGAAAGATGCAACCCAAGCTTCGGTTTGGTTTGAAAACAAGACTGATAAGCCGTTGAGCATTCAGTTGCCAGAAGTCTTTGCCTTTGTTCCGGTCTTGGCCCAAGGTATGGGGATGGGAATGGGTGGCGGCATGGGTGGCGGAGGCATGGGTGGCATGGGTGGCATGGGCGGTGGTGGAATGGGCGGCATGGGAGGCATGGGTGGTGGTGGAAACCAAGGCGGCATGGGCGGATTCGGTGGCGGTATGGGTGGCGGTATGGGTGGTGGAATGGGTGGCGGAGGCATGGGCGGTGGAATGTTCAACATTCCACCCGGAATGAAAGTCCGAACCAAAGTCACCACGGTTTGCTTGGAACACGGAAAGAAAGACCCACGGCCAAGTATTGCCTACACCATGGTTCCCGTCGAAAAATTTGTTGCTCAGTTCCCGCAGAGTTCGGAGATTGTCGAAACAGGCCGATTGCTGACCGCTGGGCAAATTTCCCAGCCCGTCGCTCAAGCGGCTGTTTGGCACTACACGGACAAAATGTCGTGGGACGAGTTACTGGACAAGAATCGCGTTGTCTTGCGGAACGGGTACGTCGAGAAATTCTTCTCGCGTGAGCAAGTGTTCGCCGCTCAGCAAGTTGCGGTGCACGTGGCTCAAGTGGCCAATGCGAAAAAATCCGAAATGGTGAGCGGTGCGGCCTCGGGCAGCTACAATCAAGACTAGTTGACCAAAGTCGGAAACATCGGCGGAAGCACGACCGCTTTTGATTCTACCCGACTTGCAGCGATTAGTTGGACTCAGACAGGCTCGGCCAGAATTTGGTCGGGCCTGTCTTTTTTTGTGACCGTATACGCCCAAACGCGGGCCGTCGCAATTTTGGTTGCGGGAACTGTATTTTGGCTACTTGGAGGTTACATGGACTCCGGGTCGTGCTTTTATTTCCAGGTCATTACAATAGAGCTACTGGGACGAGCACGGCAAAGAGAACTTTTTCATTTGCGGTTTATTTAGATTTGGACCTCGCCAATTATGGACGAAACCATAACCGATGCGGCCAAGCTCAAGTATCGCTGCCCGTGCGGGTCGGAGTTTCAAGTCTCGGTAAACCGCGGCGGTGAGTGTCCAAATTGCCATCGGCGAGTTAGCCCCAACGCCATCGAGGAGTTGATCTCGTCGACCGTTTCGTTCCTGGAGCATTCGACGCTTTTATCGGACCAATCATCGACCGAAGGCGAACCGGATCCTTGGATTGGCCGGCAGTTGGGCCACTTCGAAATTATTGATCGATTGGGTGGTGGCGGGATGGGGGCTGTTTATCGAGCGTTGGACCGTTCGCTGCAGCGCTACGTGGCCGTAAAATTGATTCGAACGTCTGCCGACCAACTTCCGGAAGATCGGAAAGTCAAATCGCTTTTGCAGGAGGCCGTTGCCCAGGCCAGGGTGCATCACCCAAACGTCGTGACGATTTACTACGTGAGTCACGAACAGCAAACTCCGTTCCTTGCCATGGAGTTGATGACCGGCTCGCTGGCCTCTTCGACTCGTCGCGGTCCGATACCGTTTGCGTCCGTGATGGACACCGCGATCCAAGTCACCGAAGCCTTACGGGCCAGCTATAACTTGGATGTCGTACACGGCGATATCAAGCCGAGCAATTTGTTGGTGGATCGTTTAGGAACGGTTAAACTTTCGGATTTTGGTCTCGCGCGACGCATTGACGCGGCCGAGGATGATGACGTCGGCCTCCGGGGAACTCCCAACTACTTGTCGCCGGCGATCATGGCTGGAGGGGCCCCTAGTTTTCGCTCGGACATGTATGCGTTGGGGATCACGCTCTACGAGCTGACGTTCGGAGCACCGCCGCAAAACTTGACAGGAAATAGTGTTGCCGCGTGGATTGCGGAACGCAAGAAATTGGCACTTCGGCCCCCTGAAGGCAAGACCGATCACATTCCCAGAAATTGGCTGCCAATTTTGGAACGCCTGTTGGAGCTAGATTCACAAACGGGATTCCAAGACTACGACGAGTTGCTGCATTGTTTGGTCAACGTCCGTCCCTCATCCGAGTTGCCGGCCGGGCGATTGCCGCGTTTGGTTGCTTGGTCCGTGGATCAAGTTGTGATTGCATCCGTGGTGGTCGGATTGGCGACAATGGCCATTTCCCAAGATCCATCTCGCTTGGAATTGTGGTGGATGATTTTTCTTCTACCTGCTGTGGCATATAGTGCGGTCGTTAGTCGATTGGGGACGAGTCTTGGTTATTTTGCGATGCAATTGCGATTGTTAGATGCTTCCGGGCAATTGCCAGTGCGCAAGGTATTGGTGCTCCGGGAGGGTATGCGGACGATTGTCTTTTGGCTATTCTTGGGTTGCGTTGTGGCTTTGGACTCACGTCGCGAATCCGTCGTCTATTTGTTGGCGGGTGTTTTCTGGACCATTTTTTTTATCGACATTGCAGCGATCCTGTTGCCGGGTGCCGCTTGTTTGCACGATCGCTTTTTCAAGACGCGTGTCGTGCTGCGCCGGGCCGGTCGTTAGAAGCGTCCTTGTTAGATGCGTCCAATAAGTCCACCTAAGCGGATCGACGAGCCTTGGATTCGTCGGTCGAACCCGGCTGAAGCTCCAATTGCAGCCGCTGGACGTTCGGGTTCAGTTCGGGCAAAGCCAACGCGCGATTCTGTCTGTTTGCCAGTACCCAATTCCCAAGCAAACCAATTCGGCGTGCCGACGTATACTCAAAAGTGTCGTTCGCCCACGATTGGGCCACGGTTGTGATGTGTTCGAGATCATCCCCAATCGCGGAATTGTAGTTTTCCAATTCCTCACGTTCGCAACGACGCGGCACGTGAATCGGGGTCCCAAAGATGATTCTGGCACGGTGCCCCGGTTTGGGTACGGCAAATTGGTCCCAGGTTGACAATCGCCAGGGACGGCTCATTCCAACACCCACCGGAATCAGCGGCATTTGCAACAGAGACGCGAGATACGTGGCGCCCAGGTTCATGGTTCGACGTGGCCCTTTCGGACCGTCCGGCGTGATGACCATCGCGTGAGACTGCGAGAGTTCTTTGAGTTTGCGTAGCGCCGCACCGCCGCCTCGAGTCGTGCTGCCCCGCACGATATCGAATCCCATCCCGTCCGCAGCCATCGTCAGCCAATCGGCGTCTCGATGCTGACTGACCAGCAAAGCGACTGGCGAATGAAATCCCAATCCAAGCGGCAGCAAAATGTTCTCGTGCCACATGATCAAGATGGCTGGGCGATTCAGCGGACCCAGCGGAGGGCAGTAGCCTCCCGTCATGTCCAACAAACGCAGGTTCTGAGTCCTTGGCCCCAAACGCAAAAGGTAACGAAACAGCCGCCCAGCGGTTCGGATCATCGTGCGTTTGAGCCATGACTTTGATTGAGGAGCTTCGTCTTCCAAGTTGGCCTTCCCGTTCTATTCCATCTGCTCTGGTCAACGATTTCGATTGCAAGCGCCCCACCGTACCGTCGGCAGGCGACCCTCGTGTTCCATGTTGTAATTGGGCGTTGCGGTTACGACCAGATCAATTTTCGAGCCGGCGATTTACAAATTTGGGAGTCCCCGACCAAGAATCCTCTGCTGCATCCGGACCGTCACAACCGTCGCGACACAACCGTAGCGAAACTCGCCAAGAGTTTCGGCCGCCCTCAAAGAAACCACTAGCTAGCACCGCTCAACGCGATCAAACCGAACGTCCCGAGGTTGGACCACCCGATGAGTCCTTGTTCAGTTCGACTCGGTTCGAAATAATGCGCCGACACCGAAACGAAAGCACTGACTCAAACCAGAAACGACATCATGATTACGGAAATCAAGGGGACATTGATCGCGTTGAGTGAAGAGTCCGCTATTTTGGAGCTGGATTCGCTGCGATATGAAGTTCTGGTCCCGGATTTTTCGCGGCGGGTCATCCAGCTAAAACTTGGGCAGGTCGTGTCGCTGCTGACCGTGCATTACATTGATGGGAACCCCACGAAAGGCGGGCGGATGACCCCGCGATTGGTCGGCTTCGTGACCGAGATCGAGCGAGACTTCTTCGACTTGTTTTGCTCGGTGGATGGAGTTGGCGTCAAGAAAGCGTTGCGGGCCATGGTTCGCCCGGTCCAGGACATTGCTGTGGCGATCGAAGAACAGGACGTCAAGACGATCGCCAGCTTGCCGGGGATCGGACCTGCAACTTCGGAGCGCATTATTGCCAAGCTAAGGCGAAAGATGGCCAAATTCGCATTGTTGGTCACCCAACAAGCGACGGCCACGGATCCCGCCGCGACTCCATCGGACGTGCTGACTGAAACATATCAAATTCTCTTGACCTTAGGACACAGTGAACCGGACGCCCGTCGGCTGATCGATCAGGCTTTGGTCGGTCGCCCCAAGTTCAAAGATGTCGAAGCCATGCTACAGGCGGTTTACGACAAGAATCGCGGCTAGGTAACGGGAATGGCGTTTGCTGGATCGAACCGGCCGAAACTCTTGGCGAGTTTCGCGACCGTTGAACCGACAATGCGATTGCAGCGGTCAGATCTTACATCCTTGAAGGGTTACAAAAAAAGACACTCCCGTTTCCGGGAGTGTCTTTCTGGCGTCGAACGATTCGCGAGAATCGCAGTGTGGGTCTCGACGGGCCAATCCATGACTGAAGTTTTTAGTGCCCGCCGCAGCAGCCGCACCCGTGATCGCAAGCATGATGCCGGTCGAACTTGGATTTCCACCGGCCCAGGCATCCTCGGCGGAAGCCATGAGTCCAAGTCTCGGACCATGCGCCGTCTCCGCAGAGACTGCAACCACCCATGTCCATTGGGTAGCCCATGCCCATGCCCATGCCATACGGGTAGCCGGATCCCCAACCCATATGGCCATAGTCGGAATAGGGGTTGTAGGGAACGTCTTCAACAGGTGCCATGCGTGGCGGAGGAACGTGATCGCGGAAGTAGGAGTTGATCCAACCGACATCGCGGCGCGGTGATAGCGTCACGTCGAGGTAGTTCATCATTTGCTTCCGACGAAAGCTCACTGGAGCAACTTCGACCGCAGGTTCCGGCGCATCAACCAATTCGAAACTGGTGACCGCTAAACCATCTTTACCTGCCGCAAACAGTGTGTAGTAACCTGGTTCAACTCCCGTGAAGGAGAAGACGCCATAGCGATTCGTTTGGGTTGCGGCAACCTTTTCGTCATTGGCGATCAGCTGAACTTCGGTCACCATCAAATCAACCGGACGACCAGTCAAGTGATCGACCGCACGGAGCCGTCCGATCAACTGTCCATCGGCGGTTCGTTCCACTCGGTTGTTGCCCAAAGTCGTGGAGTCAACCGTCTCAGGTCGATGCTCGCCAATGCCTTTCAGGCCATACAAACGAGCGGGATCTTCTGCGGTCTCTTCGAACGCAAACTCGCCAAAATTTCGGAAAGTGACTTTGGAAGCGCCGCTCACCACATGTTCGAACACGCTGCGAGGGCTCTTATCGCTCACGGGTACGTCGAAAGAACTTGGTGGCCCACCCATTTGACTATTATCAAGAACCAACAAACAGTTCACAGCGTAGCGCCCTTCGTTGGCGACCATGAGTGAGTAGACCCCGGCTTCGAGCCCGTAGACCAGAAACTCGCCCTTCTGATTGACCGATAGTTTTTCGATCATGCGACCTTCCCGCACGAAGTAAACCTCGGACTTGGAATGCTCCATTTCACTTCCCAGAATTTGGCCGCGTAGTTTGCCTTCTGAATCCAACATGACCCAGTTGCGTCGCAGAGTGGTACCAAGATTAAACGCTTGGCCACTTTCCGCCGAGTTCCAACCGGCCACCGAATCGTTGACTTTTTTTACTTCTAGTTGTGGTTGAGAAGGCTGCGACGTCGCGTCTTCCGGAGTTTGTGGAATTAGGCCTTGCACTCCCAAGGTTGGAGCCGGGACATCCGGTACAAAGCCCGGAATCGATGGCTGATCTTGACTTGGCGGTTCTGAAAGAACATCCTGAGCGAACGCGGCTGACCCAATCAAGCACAAACAGGCCACGCCACCGGCCATCACGCGAGCCCAACGACTCGGAAGTGAACGAAAAACCAATTGCAATTTCATACTTTTCATGATTCCCTCTGCGGAGAACGTGGACATAACCGCCGACGCATGGCCCACTGGCAACGCCTTTACCCAAAAACGGTTCTCGGATGGAAAAGAATCCATCCCCATCGTGTAGCATGGCGTTTGATCCACACTCTATTAATGTAGTCTGGGGAAGAGATTCTGCCTGATGCAGGCCGCGACTTTTTGGGTTGTAGAGGTTGCAGCGGTCGCCAATGCGTTTAACTGGCCCAATTCGACGCGAGGAAGTTCGAACGACTTCCCGTTTGCGACGTTTGCGATCGCCAGAACATGGTCACACGTGGAGACAACGGACC
>JAUXWY010000165.1 GCA_030681235.1 Pirellulaceae bacterium
CAAGATAACCTTGCATTGCCTGGGCTTGCTGCTGCGCCGATTCCAACCAAGCCCGTGAATCGCTACCACTTCTACGGCCCAGCAAGTCACTTCTCGACGCCTTCTGGCCTATGAAAAACGCCAAAAACAGACCAAAATCACACGGAAGCAACCTTCGTGCCGAACAGTATTGAGTCTGTCCTGTCTGTCTCCGTTGCTTTGTTGGTGCCTGCCCCGTTACCGGGTCCTGTCTGTCCCCGTTACCGGGTTGGCGACTTTGCCCTGTGGTTCGCCAGCGGCTCCATTCGGTTTGCCGGTGTCTGTCCCCAAGGCGGGGCCTGCGGCGGTGTCTGTCCCATCGGCACCCTCGGCAGCGGCCGAGTGGTCGGTCGCCTGGGCAGGTTGATCCGATGAATCGACTAGATCAGATTTTTCGGATTCGGGTGGTGATGGGATGTCGATTTCGTTGGCGAGCCGCTCCCACGAGACTTCAGGGGTGGTCGGCAAAGTCGCGGCCAACCGATCATGATAGATCCGCAGCGCCCGCAAGGCATGCGCCCGCGGGCCCACCGACCATGTCTCGCCGGTATCGACCCGCAACAAAGCGGCCAAATACGCATACGACCCCATCAATTTCTCGTGACGCAACTTTTCGGTCGGTAGCGAAACCGCCAACCACTCCAAAACGTGTCCCGTCGTTTGGACCCGACGTTGAGGATCATCCAACGCCGCCCGACGCTCCAGCCAGTCGGTGCTGCACGATCCGTCCGGATTGATCAGGCTAAAGGCGTAAGCGTGGTAATCGTCCATGTATTTTGCGGCCGATGACCAAGCCCCAGTGATTTCGCCACCCTCACGGATCCGTTTTGCCGCTGCCAAGTGAATCGCCATCAAGCGATGAGTTCCACCGCAAGTCTGTTGTCCGTTGATCGGCTGGCGCAGTTCCAGTCGCAAGAGTCGCTCGACCGACCAAGCTCCACCGTCTTCCGCGGTCCAGGTCTCGTTCAGCGGCAAATAATGCGATAACCCCAACAACTTGAACGTCAACTCCATGTTGGGCGTGCACGTCTTTTGCTCGTACTTGACCAGGTCCGCCACCGAAAAGGACTGTTCTCCAATCTGAATCGGGTGCTCCAGCGGCACGTTATTCTGAGCCAATATCGCCAACAATTGACACGGATGTCCCTGCAAGCCCGGCCCCTCCAGAGGATGCGGCAGGCCCGCCTTGACTGCGAGGATGCGGACACCCTTGAGCCGTTGATTGTCGCACAGAGCGCTGATCGCGTTGTAAGGTTGGTCGCCCACTAAAATCTCACCGAGTGGGCCCCAAGCCAACGTCGTATGCATGACGCCCCACGGACTTCGGTTTTGGGCCGTGTCCGGGAATTTTCGCTGTTCGTCCACTGCTTGGCGAATCAATGCCAACAAATCGCCAGGATGCTTATGGTAATGGGCCAATCCTTGAGGGTTTAGCAACTGCGCCACGCTGCCTTTGACATCCAGTGCCGACGACTTTGACGATTCCGCAGGACGCGGGCGACCCGGATTTGGCCACGGCCGTACACGTACTTGGCCCCAGGCCTCGCCAGGCAGTGCTAGCATGACGACACCAAGAATGAGTGCGAATACGAGAAGCTCACGATGGCCGAGTTTACTCATGAAGGGATTAACGGATCAGGGTGAGGGAACTGGGAGGTCATAACACTACGAACTGAGATCGTTTGGGGCAATACCGGCTTCGGGCCGTCGACTTATTGCAACCGACCCTGGTTCGAAAGTCTTGGCGACTTCCGCTACGCCTATCCTTGCAGCAACGGACCCTGGTTCCGTTTTCGACGGTTTGAGTTCCGTAAGATTAACCAAAAGTGCTGGCATCTGGCTGTCGGCGTGTGCCATATGAACGCCGCGCCCGTGCGACCGACACAAACACTTGAAAAGGCAACTAGGCAATTACCCAAAGACAATCAATTCGTCGCGGTGGATCACCACGCCACCGACACTGTAGCCCAGCACCGCTTGAATGTCCTCGCTGTGTCGACCCAGAATCTCGCTCAGTTCTGTGCTGTGGTAGCGAACCAACCCCACTCCAACGGGGTGACCGTTGGGATCGACCATTCGTACCGCATCGCCTCGTTCGAATTCGCCGTCGCAGCGAACAATTCCTTTGGCCAACAGGCTCTTTTTGTTGGCACGCACGGCTTCACACGCGCCTTGGTCCAATTCGATCCGACCTTGAGATTGCGGGCCGGACAGTAACCAACGTTTGCGGCTTTCCAATCTTGAGCCCAACGCGCGAATCCGAGTCCCGTCTCCCCCACCGGCAACCAGTTTCACCAACACATTCGACTGTTTCACGCCCGCAATCACGACTTCCACCGCACTTTGTCGCGCAATCTGAGCGGCTTGCAACTTGGTGGCCATTCCACCGGTCCCTAAGCCGCTGACACTGCCACCGGCGATCGCGTGCAGTCCCGCATCGATGTTTTCGATTTCGCGGAGCAAAGTCGCCGTTGGATCGCGAGTTGGATCGGCGGTCATCAGGCCGGGTTGATCGGTCAACATGATGAGCAAGTCCGCATTGGCCAGAAGCGCCACGCGGGCCGAGAGGTTGTCATTATCGCCGACTTTGATTTCGGCCGTTGCCACTGCGTCGTTTTCATTGATGATCGGGACCACATTGGCGGCCAATAAACCCAACAAAGTATCCCGCGCGTTGAGGAATCGCTCGCGATGTTCCAAGTCCGCGCGGGTCAACAGCATTTGTCCAACGAGCGTGTTGTGAATTTCGAACAGCGATTGCCAAACCGACATCAGATAAACTTGCCCCAACGCCGCCAAGACTTGCTTGTCGACCAAGGTTTCGTCTTTCTTTTTCGGTTCGCTAGTGGAGCTGGGGTTGGATTTGTCAGCGGCTTCGACACCGGCCATTTTTTCACGGCCGGCGGCGATCGCGCCGGATGTCACCACGATGACTTGATGCCCCGCAGATCGCAGTTCTTGAACTTGCCGAGCCAGTTCGACCATGACCGCACGCTGCAACCGCTTGGTGCCGCTGGTCAAAGTGCTCGTCCCTAATTTGACAACGATTCGCATAGAGCTGCTTACCACAAGACTCGGCAGCGAATCGTTCCGGAAATTTCGCGAATTTTGGACAAGGCCAGCTCCGAATATTGCGCGTCGATATCGACGACCACGTAACCAATTTCGCCGAACGTTTGCAAGTATTGACCGCTGATATTGATTTCTAGTTCCGACAACGTTTGGTTGATGGCGGACAGAATGCCGGGACGATTCTCGTGCAGGTGCAACAAGCGATGCTTGTTGGGATAGGCAGGCAAGGAGACTTCCGGAAAGTTGACGCTCGAGAGGGTCGTGCCGTTATCGCAATACCGCACGAGCTTCTCCGCGACTTCGATCCCGATATTGCCTTGCGCTTCGACCGTGCTGCCACCGATATGCGGTGTCAGAATCACGTTGTGAAAGCGACGCAGGGGCGATAGGAATTCTTCTTTGCTGGATTTTGGTTCGGTTGGAAACACATCGATCGCGGCGCCTAACAGCGACCTGCTTTCCAGGGCCGCTTCCAAGGCCGTCAGATCGACAACCTGCCCCCGCGACGCGTTGATGACCACCGCATCGTTCTTCATGATTTGCAACTCGCGACGACCAATCATGTTGATGGTTTCAGCCGTTTCGGGAACGTGCAAGCTCACCACATCGGATTGGGCCAGCACTTGGTCCATATCCACTTGCTGCGAGTTGCCCAACGGTAGCTTGGTGACGATATCGCAGAAGAGCACTCGCATGCCAAGAGCTTCGGCCATCACGCTCAGTTGGGTACCGATATTGCCATAGCCAACGATCCCGAGCGTCTTGCCGCGCAGTTCGTAGGAGCGATCGGCGGTCTTGTCCCAATAGCCTTGATGGCACATCGCATTGCGTTCGGGGATTCGCCGGAGCAGCAAGATCGCCTGCGCTAGGACCAGCTCGGCGACACTGCGTGTGTTCGAATAGGGCGCGTTGAATACGGGAATGCCCCGCCACATCGCAGCATCCAAGTCAACTTGGTTGGTGCCAATGCAGAAGCAGCCAATGGCCAAAAGTCGGTCGGCCGCTTGGATCATCTCGGCAGTCATTTGAGTTCGCGAACGAAGACCGACGAATGCGGCATCGCGAACGGCTTCGATCAATTGCGGACCTTCCAAAGCGGTGGCGTAAGTCTCGATGTTCGAATAACCGGCGGCACGCAGCGTTCGGAGGGCGGATTCGTGAATCCCTTCCAACATTACAAACTTGATCTTGTGGCGTTCCATGGAGGTGGGCTTGTCGGCGGGTTGAAATTCCAGGGTCGAGGACATAGTTTCTTGCAGTGGGAAAAACGGCGTGGCCCCACGAGCATTTCGCGGCGGCTGATCGTAATAATCGGCAGGGACCGAACTTGAAGATTGGTCTCACTGCCGAATTGCGGGACATTCCACCAAGTTTATCGGCTTTCGCCGATCACAATAGTGGCACACCGGTTTTGGTTGGCGACTTGGCAGACTAGCCGAAACCCTGTGGTCGGGTTCGATTCGAACGTTACGGCGGAACCCGTGACATGTTTCGATTCGCTATGGCGTCGAATGCTCCCTTGCATGGTTTGTTAGTGTAACTGGTGATTTTCTAGGATTTCTCATGGACTGGTTCGGACTTTTTTTGCTGGCAGTTGTCCAAGGCGTGGCCGAGTTCTTGCCGATCAGCTCGTCGGGGCATCTGGCGTTGGGAGCCCATTTTCTAGGACTGAGTGAAGGTCAGGACGAACTGAGCATCGTGCTACACGGCGGGACTCTCGGTTCGATTCTCGTGTTCTACCATCGACGGATTCTGGCCTTGCTGAGCGAAGACCGGCGGGTGATTCCGATGTTGATCGTTGGTACGATCCCGGCCGGGGTCTTAGGCGTTTTTTTGAAGAAGATGGCGCCCTCGATGCTGGGGGTCGACATCATGGATGGTTTCCCGGCGGCATTAACGGCCGGCCTGATGTTGCCAATCACGGGACTGCTGATGTTGTCGATCCCGTTGTTGAGAGCCCGTCAACGCGATGAAGAGGCCTTGCGGGAGTATCAACAGCTGACGTACTTCCAAGTCATATTGATCGGTTGTTTCCAGGCCTTTGCGCTGTTGCCGGGCATATCACGCAGCGGCTCGACGATCTTTGCAGGGATTCTCGTTGGGATGCGGAGCCAAGCGGCCGCGACTTTTTCTTTTCTGTTGGCGATTCCGGCGATCTGCGGGGCCATGACGTTGGAGCTAAAGGACGTCATTGAAAACGGCTCGACGACTTCTCCCGTCCTTTTGTTGACCGGAGCGTTTGTTTCGTTCTTCGTGGGACTGGTGTCGTTGGTCTTGCTGTCCAAGTTTGTAAACCAAGGCAAGTTGCACTGGTTTGCGTATTGGACCATCCCGGTTGGTCTGCTGGCCTCGATTCAGTTGTTGGCCGAATTCATGCGATCCCAAGTCGAAATGTAGCCAATCTCGCGGGATTTGATTGAATCGGACGACCGGCCATGGTAAATTGGAGGCCTGTTGGGGGCAGTTGGAACACCATGGTTTTTCTGGACGAATCGTATGTTCGCTTTGAAATTGGTGGAAGTGCCGGAAGGAACGGCGACCACTTTGGTGGGCAAGGTTCTCAAGTTGAAGACACTTCCGGCCACCATCGGTCGAGGTAAAGACGCGACAATCGTCGTCCAGCATCGCAAGCTGTCTCGACTCCATTGTCGCTTTTATGTCTCCGACGAAAAACTGCACGTGCGTGACTTGGGTTCGACCAATGGCACCACGGTGAATGGCTCGCCAGTGATTGGCGCAGAGGTATTGCGGGAAGGCGACATGATCTCTGCCGGCGGCGTGGTCTTTCAACTTGGTCGTTTTGTCAGCAACGCCGATTTCGGTTCCGTGGCAAGTGACAGTACGAAGAGATCTGGCGCGGCAGTCGCGGGCAAGCAAGACGTGGGCCAACAAGACGCGAAGCCAACGCCACAGGTCGGGACGAGCAACCGGGCGGTGGAGCCCGCACCAGAATCTGTGGGTACAGAAACGGTGGATTGGCGGCCCGCGTATTCGGCCGATAGCCCGTTGGTCGTGAGTCCTCTGGAGATCGAGCCCACCGATCCCAAAGACCCAACCGCGCAAATGGTGCCGGTTTCGGCCATTGACCCTACCTGGAAGGGTCCAACCAAAGTCACGCCGGTTTCTTCAGTACAAATCGAGAGTTCACGGCTCGGTAAAGCCGGCTCGGTCGACCCATCCGAGTTGCCTGACTTTTCGGAAGTGCCGAAAACGGAAATCGATCCGAGTGAAATCGACCTCACCGACGTCGCTCCGGATAAAAAAGACGCCTCGGTTACTGCCTTGGGCAATTTTTTCTCCAAACAGAACCTGCGGCGGAGCTGAACTTGAAGGGCAACGACGCGGCACGACGGCACCACGGGAAGTTGGGACTGACGTTCTTGCGTCGATGGAGTTTTAAGCGGTTGCTGGCGGTCGGTCTGTTTTTGGTTCTGGGGGATCTCAGCAACACTCGTTCTGTTCATGTTGCTGCCGACGAACCGCTGCCACCCGCAGTGCCTTGGTTGGAGTTCGCTATGTCGAGCATCCTCCCGCCCGATAGCCGACCCGTGGCCAAGCGCGTGTACCGCTTGAGGTTCTCGCCCGACCACGAGAAGTTGGCGATCCGGGATGGCGACAACAATATTTGGCAATACGACCTGAAGAACCGCACGGCCAAGTTGGCTCCCCGAATACCCAAAGATCAACGCCGCGTTCAGGACTTCGCCTATTCCGCGGACGGCCAACGCTTGTACGCGGTTGGCGAACGTGGTGCTCCCAGTTGGCTTTGTTGGACGACGACGGACTTCGAACTGGCAAGCACTAGCAACGCCGTCGAAGGACGACACCTGGAGCGAACGCTGGCGGGTGACTTGATGATCAACGGACGAGATGTGTTGAACCTGCAATCGCCAATCGCAGATCCAAGAGTTCGCAAGCGTTCCGGATTGGTGCGATCCCATGAAGGCTCGGTGACGTTGCTCATGTACAACTTGTCGGGTCTGTTCGGCGAATCGGGTTTGGAATGGAAAGAGCAGCGCGACGATCAAATGTCCAATTTGCAAACGCCAAAGTTGAACGACCATTGGCAGCAAATATTGCAACGGCAAGTCGGGCGAGCGGTCGGACGGCAATCGTCGGTCGGCGGGTCGTTGTTGCTCTCGCCGTGTGGCAATCGTGTCGTTTTGTTGGATCGACGCGAATTGTTATTGTGGGACGCGGCGACGAATGAACCGTGGCAGTTGTTTAGTCCCGACTCACCGGGTTCGCAAAACCTACCCGTATCCGCAGACATTCTTACAGCGAAGTTTTCTCCCAACGGGCAATGGCTCGCCGTCGGAACGGTTGGCCGAGGGAATCCGGATCCCATTGAAGGCGAGATCCATCTGATCGATATGGTCGCCGGCCGCTGGGTCGGGCAAGTCACCACGACGTCACAGTCCGCGTCAGCTCTTGATTTTTCCGACGATCAACGTTGGTTGGCGGTGGCGTCGACCTCGTTGTTGGACGACCGAGTTCGTGTTTTTGATCTTGATGCGTGGGTGTCCCGACCGCCGCCATCGGTCGGCCATGACCCTTCGCTTCTGCCCAAGCTTGATGATCTATCCGTTGCAGATGCGCGTTCGGCGTTGCTTCAGATTGTTCACGTTCGACAACAGCCGGAAGTTTACCGCGAAGAACTAAATTCGATTCTGACCTATGACACGGCACGGGCTCAACAACTGATCGGGCCGGTGATCCAGAGAATGGACAGCCCGACGTACGACGTGCGTGTCCAAGCCGAATCCGATCTGCAGAGAATGGCCGACCTGTTCCCCGCGTCCATTCACGAATTGCTGGGCGAGACGAAGCTTAGCAGCGAAGTTCGCTTTCGCATCCAACGAACCATTGCCGCCATGACCGGGATCGCGCGAATGAGCCCGCAGGAATGGCGACTTCTTTGTCGATCGATGCACGCATTGGAAGGTATCGCAGAACCCTGGGCCGAACAGCTATTGTCCAACAGCAGCCGACATCCGATTCGCTTCGTCGCGCGGCAGGCTCGGCTCAGTCATCATGTATGGTTGAGCCGTCACCGGAACTTGTGAGCAAGCGCTGGTGTACCGCCTTTAGGCGGCGGGTAGCTGAAAAGACATCTTCCCACCTCCACGCCGCCTAAAGGCGGTACACCAGCGCGGGCTTCCAGTTTTGATCGAACGTGCGTGGCTTTGGAACCCAAAACGAGTTCGATTTAGCGAGCGCTGGTGTACCGCCTTTAGGCGGCGGGTAGCTGAAAAGATATCTTCCCACCTCCACGCCGCCTAAAGGCGGTACACCAGCGCGGGCTTCCAGTTTTGATCGAACGTGCGTGGCGTTGGAACGCGTTCAAATCGAGAAATCCGAGAACCCATAACAAGTTCGATTTATCGAGCGCTGGTGTACCGCCTTTAGGCGGCGGGTAGCTGAAAAGAGCTCTTCCCGCCTCCACGCCGCCTAAAGGCGGTACACCAGCGCTTGCTAAATTGCCTTTGTTTGATGCCTTAGGGTTTCGGGGGTTTGGATTTGTCCAGGAATTCGAATGCATCGTCAAGCGAGGCTTGCACGATCACCATGTGTTCGATGTTGGCATATTCGCGATAAACAATCTGTTTGCCGCCCGCGCGCTGAAGACTTTGACTCAGGCTTTTGGCGCCGGACTTGCCAAAGTCCAAGCTGCCAGCCGCAATAAACCAGGGAATCTGAGCGGCTGCCTCGATTTGACGCGGGCGACCGCCACCACCGATGGCCGCGACCGCGCGCGGCAACGTAGGATGCAAGCCAACTTGGGTGGCAACTTGTCCAGCGCCCATCGAATGTCCCAAAAAGTAAACTTGGTTCGGATCGATTGGAAAGATCGGTTCCAGTGCCGCCAAGATCTGCTTCGCATCCAACGACATGCCGGTCAGCCCTTGTCGTGTGGCAACGACCAACCATCCTCGTTGCAATCCAGCAGCGACCGCGCCACCTGCGCCGTACGTTTCAAAGAACATGTTTTCGCTGCCACCCGCTCCGTGAAAAAGAACCAGCACGGGAAGTGCCGCGGTGGGGTCGACCGCGACTGGTGCACGGAGACGCAGCGCGACTTTCTTCCGACCGTCGGCCACGGTCAACCACACGTCTCGTGCTTGTGATGTTTCGCGGATCAAGTTTACCGAGCTCTCAGGTTGAGCCAACATCTGTTCGCACATCACCAGCCAATGATGGGCAGGGTAGTCGACTTCTTGAACTTCATTATCCAACATCGACTTCAAGACTCGCGTTTGATCTTGTGTGGTTGCGCGGACCCAAGTCGTTAGTTCCACTTCGCGCTCGTCACGTTGTTGCCGCAATCGCTCGACTCTGGATTCGGCGTCTCGAATTCGCGACCAACCTGTTGGCAAGAGATCCAGCGACTGTTCGCCGATTCGCACTGTCGTTCTGACCTCATAGTCTCCTTCGGGCAGCGCCGACACATCCAACGCCACGCCGGCGATCGCTTCTTTCCAACGACACCGAGTCGTCTGCCCAAGTGGAGCGACTTTCGCGGGACGTTGAATTGGCAACGCGGTTGGAGCTGCAGCGATCGAAAACTCGACCTCCGCATCTTCGAATCCGGCGTTTGTCTTATAGAAAGAGTCCAGTCGCACTTGGATTGAGGGCGACGATGCGGCGACGATCA
This sequence comes from Pirellulaceae bacterium, assembly GCA_030681235.1. Taxonomy (GTDB): domain Bacteria; phylum Planctomycetota; class Planctomycetia; order Pirellulales; family Pirellulaceae; genus M30B19. The sequence continues at coordinate 9,746 of JAUXWY010000165.1, forward strand.
AGGAATCGAACGTCGCTCGATGAGCAGTGACAAACCGCTGCACATCGGTAGGAGTAACGGACTGCGCGGTCCACCAAGCCTCGTCCAGTTTTTCTGCGGCTCGCAACAAACGGAGCGAAAAAAAACTACTGACGGCTTCCTGCATGGGTTCGGCGACGGCGGCTTGTTGAGCGGGAGTGCTTTGGGCCCATTGCAATTCCAACCGTTGGAGTCGTTTCCCCAATTCTGCTCGCTCGATCTGAGCCCAGCCAAGTGCGGGGAACTGCAGACTGCTGAAAGTTAGCAGAAAAACCCAAGTTGTCCATTTGAACCGACGAAGTTCCATGTTATCCTTCCGTGAGACAGGCCGAGATCGTTTCGCTTGGCCCCATACCATCGCTGGTTACGAAATGTGGAATTCACTAGCTTATTACTTTCAGTCCCGTCGTTCAACCGACTATGAACAACAACGGGCCGCGATTTTAGCGCAGGCCCCCATTCCGGTCATTTGGCTCTTTGGCAAGACAGGCAGTGGCAAGTCGTCATTGATTCGTTATTTGACGGGGGCGAGCGGTGCGGAAATCGGCAACGGCTTTCAACCTCAGACCCGGCACACGCACTTGTATTCCTTTCCCGACGCTCAAACGCCGTTGGTCAAGTTTCTGGACACTCGCGGATTGGGTGAGGCGTATTACGATCACGCGGCGGATATCGAGACGTTGCAACAGGACAGCCACTTGGTGGTCGTGACGATCCGCGCGATGGATCATTCGTTGGACGAACTCAAAGACACGTGGCAACAAATTCGCAGCTGCCGACCGCAGCGACCCGTGTTGTTGGTGCTGACAGCGCTGCACGATGCGTATCCCGGCCAACCTCATCCGCAAGATTCCGGAGCGGGACCCGCTTGGCCGGCCAATTTGCAGCGGAGCATCGACCTGCAAAAGTCGCGGTTTGCCGGCTTGTACGATAAAGCGGTTGAAGTGGATTTGACCACGCCTGATGATCAATTGGAGCCGCTAGATTATCGCGGACGACTGTTGAAAGAGGCGTTGTTGGAATTGCTGCCCGCCACGTATCGCCACACTTTGTCGTGTTTAGAACACGTCGAGCAAGCGCTGGATGACTTGTCGCGGCGCCGTTGTGCTCCGATCATCATGGCCCACAGCGTCTTGGCCGCATCGACCGCCGCGTTTCCAATTCCTTGGGTCGATATCCCGGCCGTCTTCGCGATACAAACTCATTTGGCGAAGAAGATTGCGGACGTTTACCAGCAGCCGTTGGATAAGGCCAACTTGGCCAAGATCATGGGGATCGTGGGAGGCGCCGTGGCGGTGCAAGCCGGACTGCGGCAAGGCTTGAAGTTCATTCCCTATGTGGGCATGGCAGCCAATGCCGCTTCCACATTTGGGATCACGTACGCCGCTGGTTGCGCTTGGCAGTGGTATTTTACGGAACGTCTCCAAGGACATCTGCCCTCGAACGAAGAACTCAAGCAACAGTTTCGCAATCAGTTGCAGACTGGCGCCAGATTGTGGTCCGTGCATCCTCAAGGTTCGTCATGATTCTCAGTCGTCGGTCGTGGGTCATGGGCGGTTTGATCTTGTCACCGATCTTGGTGTACGTGATCCTGGGAGGGTACGCACTGTGGACGAGCGGCCTAACGTTTTGGGCCTGGGCGTTGTTGCCGCTTTGTTGGCTCGTCGCGTGGCTCGTCGGTCGACTTTGGTCGCCGCCAACTGCGGAAACTTTGGAATCGGTCGAGCCAGGTTCTCATTGGACGGACCGCGATCGCGCCGCGCTGGAAATCGTTCGCCGTCGGCAACTCACGGTTCCCGATCATACGCCCGAACAATTGATCGATCCGCATTTTTATATCGAGCAAGTCAAGTCGTTGGCGATGGAGTTGGCCGCCCATTATTTTCCTGCGGCCCAAGACCCCTACTCATCGTTAAAAGTTACCGAGGTCCTTTCGGCCGTACACTTGGCGGTGGAAGACTTGGAAGAGTTGACCACCGAAAAGTTGCCGGTGGCCCAGTGGTTGACGATTGGCCAATGGCAAGCGTTAGGGCACACGCCGAAGTGGTACAACCGCGTCCAAGAGTCCGTGTGGTTGTCTTCAATGGTCTACAATCCGCTGAATGTGTTGCGGTACTTCACGTCCAAAGCGACAATCGAGCCACTGGGGCAGCAACTGCAACAGGAACTGATCGTCCGGTTGTACATGAAGTTCATCTATCGAGTGGGATTCTACTTGATCGAGATGAACAGCGGTCGATTGCGGGGCGGGACACTGAAGTACCGCCAGTTTTTTGGCCGCGGTCGCAGCGATAGCTTGGGGCAGGACTCACCGCTTGGAGCAACCGAACTCGACTCCGCGACGGCAATCGCAAAATCCAACCGAGCGTCCGAGTCAAACAGTGATCCGAAACCGACACCCAGCGAAGCCGTTCGAATCGTATTGGTCGGGCAAGTTAGTTCGGGCAAATCAAGCTTGATCAACGCGTTGTTAGGGACGCATCACGCTGAATGCGACGTCTTGCCAACCACTCGCGATGTTCGCCGCTATGCGATACCGTTAGCCAACGCGACGGGGCCGGTCGTGTTGTTGGATACGCCGGGATACGGTGAGGCCGGCGCGAGCCATGAACAACAGCAGCAAATTGAAACGGCCGTGACTCAGGCCGATGCCGTGCTGTTGGTCATGTCCGCCAATACGGCAGCCCGCAAATCCGATCAATTGTTGCTAGAGCAAATAGAAGGCTATTGCTTGGAACATCCCGACCTGCGATTTCCGCCCATCATCGGTGTGTTGACGCACGTCGATTTATTGAAGCCGGCGATGGTCTGGCAACCGCCTTACAACTGGCGCGAGCCAAAAGATGCCAAGGGCCGACAAATTCAGGCAGCGTTGAACTACGTCCATTCGGTGGTTGGAAAACGTGTCTCGTTGGTTATCCCGGTTTGCACGTCGGGCGAACCCGCACGGCAATGGGGCGTTACCGAGCACGTGTTACCCGCCCTCGCGACCATTCTCCGCGATGCCCAATCGACGTCATTGTTGCGATTGTTTCAGGAATCGCTTCGAGGGACTTGGCGGCAGACTCTCAGCGAACTCAAACAAACTGGCGTGGCGCTATTTCAGTATTGGCGATCACGCTAGGATGGCGCACGCACCAAAACTCTGCCGCTACGACTGGCACAGCGGCGTGTTTGCGAGAGCATTGCGATCCAACTGCACGTTGGACCGTTGACAGTGATGGTTGGTTTCTCCATGATGACAGAGTCCAGAGCTTCCAAATGTGACGTTTCTTGCAACAGGTCGTGAACATGAACTTGAACTTCCGCGGGCATCACCGCAATCGCAAACCAATTTTGCTTTTGGTCGGGACAATGATCGCAACTCTATTTGCGGTGACTTCGTTGCTTACTGCCGCAGTTCAAGTACCCGAGAAAGCGGACTCCGAGTTTTGGTTTGGGAAGATGGAATCGGCAGGTCGACAGTTTCGCTTCATCATTCAAACCACTGACGCAAAAGACGCCGCCGAGGCAACGCTGATCAGTCTGGACGAAGGTGAAAGTCGATTTGCATTGACCGGATTTGTCGCAGACAACGAACAATTGTCGTTTGAATTACGAGCCTCGCGTGCAAAGTACAAAGGTCAATACGACCCTGATACCGGGACGGCGACCGGAACTTGGGAGCAACGAGGAGCGAAGATACCGCTGAGCTTCGAACGCCGCGAGCAATACCCTGACATCGTCCCAGAAGAAACCTGGGAAGGTACCCTGGACGCGGGAATTCAGAAACTCGTGATGCGATTGCGAGTCTATAAAACGGCTGAGGGTCCGGCCGAGTACTTTATCGACAGTGCCTCGCAGAAGGTCGGTGGCTTCGTCGCCAATGGGACTCTCGTCGACAAAACGCTGACATTGGATATCCCAGCCCTGCGGGGAAAGTTTACCGGCGAGTATTCCGAGGATGGCGAATCCCTAAGCGGCAAATGGAGTCAAGGATTGGTTCTGGATTTGAACTTCAAGAGAGTCGCCCGCCCCTCAACGATCGAGCCAGCACGCCGTCCGCAAAATCCGCAACCGCCCTACCCATACCAAGCACTTGAAGTCGCGTTCCCGTCAGCAAATGCCACAGAGCAACTTGCCGGCACATTGACACTTCCAGAAAAGGGAGAACGATTTCCGCTGGCCATTCTAATCAGTGGCTCGGGACCGCAAGATCGCGATAGTACGTTGCTGGAACACAAGCCATTTTTGGTCTTATCCGATTACTTGACCCGACGTGGATTTGCTGTCCTCCGCTACGACGAACGAGGCGTGGGAAAGTCGCAAGGCGATCATGCGGCGGCCACGACCGAAGACTTTGCGAATGATGTCGCTGCCGCCGTTAAGTTTGCTCGATCGCGATCGGAAATCGACCCGCAGAAAATTGGTTTGATTGGTCATAGCGAAGGCGGCATGATCGCACCGATTGTGGCGGCGTCGGATCCCGACATTGCCTGGATCGTTCTCATGGCCGGACCCGGCGTCAATGGCGAACAAATCCTATTTTCTCAAGGTCAACTGATAGTGGCCGCCGAAGGTGGCGACGCGGCCGCGTTAGCCCAGCAACGCCGAATTCAAGAGACGATTTTCGCCGCGATCAACGGACATCCTGCTGACGAGTTGAACGATACGGTTATCGAAAAAGTGACCGCGGATCTGATCGGTGAACTCACGGCATCTGGATCGGAATTGAGTGAGGAAGAATTGCAGAACTTGAAAGCGGCGTTGCTCAACGGGATCAAACAAGTGAACGCTCCTTGGTTTCGCCACTTTCTACGATACGAACCAGCCGAAGCTTTGAGGAAGGTCCATTGCCCGGTCTTGGTGCTCAACGGCAGCGTTGATCTACAAGTTGATCCGAAACTCAATCTGCCAAAAATCGAAGCGGCCCTGACGGAAGCGGGCAACACGAAGTTCACGATCCGGGAATTGCCGAGTTTGAATCACTTGTTCCAAACCTGCGAGACGGGGGCTCTTTCGCGATATGAAAAAATCGAAGAAACCCTGGCTCCGGTTCTATTGGAAACGATCGAACAGTGGCTGCAACAGTATCGATAAGGTGTTTGGGTGTTTTCGCTATGTGATGAACTGAGTAAGTGGCCCGGCCCAACAAATCATAAACCGCATCAAAACCCACGTTGTTCGGGTCGCGAGATTTTTTGTCGTTCCCGGCCGGGTCTACGCTTATGACTTGGCGGGGCGAATGACCAGTATCGCCGACGCTCAAGGCAAGACCACCAGTTACGCTTACAACGCACTGGGTGCCAAGCAGCGGTAAAGGGGGCAGGACGTCCTGACCCCTTTACCGCTCTCTGGGGCAATCCTGGCGTGTCGCAATTTAGCCGTGGTGCGGCTGGTTGGATCGAAGTGTTGTAGCAGATTCCGCCGCTCCCTATTCGGGATCGACGCTACGTGAATAATCCATGATTCCCCCGACAAGTGATAATCCTCGCACCACTGGCGTAAAGCCAAGTGGTGCGAGGATTAACGACTACAAAGCTGACTGGCCCAAGGATCAGAGGCCGTAGAACCGATCTTACTTCGGACATGTCTGCAAGTAGGCCGATCGGGAAAATCCCGCCGATTTACTCGGCGGATTTTTTCGGCTTCTCGCTACATCAGCGGGGCAGGTTTTTAAAGGCCGTAGAACCGATCTTGCTTCGGATAGGTCCGCAAGTAGGCCGATCGAGTTTCATCTTGGGTACGGACCGCCGCCACTTGGCTTTACGCCAGTGGAGCGAGGATTAACCACTACGAAGCTGACTGGCCCAAGGATCAGAGGCCGTAGAACCGATCTTGCTTCGGATAGGTCCGCAAGTAGGCCGATCGGTTTTCGTCTTGGGTACAGACCG
>JAUXWY010000171.1 GCA_030681235.1 Pirellulaceae bacterium
ACACCAGCGCTCGCTAAATTGACTTTGTATTGGGATGAAGGCGGTTGGGGGATAGGTACTTGCGAAGATACGAGTCGCCGCGGGCAAGCCGCTGTCATTTCCAGGTATTTTCGACGACCGGTTGCCCGTTGGTCGTCAGGATCTGAAAGTGGTGAAATCCGGATGGCATTCCGGAATATCTCCAAACCACTTTCTTGTCGCGAGTGATTTCAAAAATCTTGACTTGGTCTCCGGCGGCGTGATAACTGGAGACCACCGTATTGCCATTTGGCAATCGCTGGGCACCACACGGATCAGAAAACAAAGTTTCGGCAAGATCTTCGTTGGTAACACTCCACGCGATGGTCCCGTCCGAGTCCACCTCGATGATTCGATTTCCGTTGGTGCAACTGATGAGCGTGTTGCCGTTCGCCAAGCGGATCGCCGTAAACGGCCAATCCTTGGTTTCTCTTCCGCGATCGTCGGTCGCGAACCTGTGAAGAACTTCACCCGTTTCCGGATGATATTCTTTGACGGCAAAGTCGAGCAAGTGCGGTGCGAGGTAGTTTCCATTGGGGAGCACCCGCAGCATACGCGTTTCCATGTGATGGTTCTCCGTTTGGCAAACCAACGGAGTCACTCGGATTGTTTCGCCTTGCGAATTCACCAGCACCGCTTGCGGGGAATTTCCAAGTTCGGTGACGAGGTAATGATTGTTGGCCAGCTTTTGGACGGTGCTGACTTCGCTCTGCGTTCCCTTGTATTGAAAGACGATCTTCTTTGTCTCGCGTTCAACTTCAACAACGCCGCCGTTGGGGAAGTCTTTTGTGGCATACAAGGCCAGCAAGATGTTTCCGTTGGGCAGAACCCATCCGTCGCTACAAGGCATGTCCAAATGCCACACGACTTGATTGCTTTCGTCAATGATCACGGCCCCATTGGATTTGCTGACCGCTAGGAACGAATGTTTGACTTCGTCTTCAGCGGCCCACACAGCGTTTATTTGGAGCACCAAGCCGACCATAAGTGCCAAAAGCATCCGCACTACAGACCCAATCAAGTTCGTGTTCATTCGTTTAGTTTTCATTGGTTGCTTCCTGATTGCATCTGACGGAATTTCGAAACTTCACTAAACCGGTCGCAGCATCGGGATAACTGCGAAGCGGCGTCCTCGCGAATCCGCGATTACTTGAAGCCATACTCTACCATTTGCGTCAGTCAAACCAACGCCCCTATCACCAACGCTGTTCAGCATTCCTGACCGAGGAGTCTGCTCTTTTTTGCGGAACGACACGCGCCTTTCGGTTCGGAGCATCGGCCACGACACCGCGAGGCTTACGTCATTCCGGAGCAAAATGCCTGCGGACGGCAATGCACAACGGTTACGCTTTCGACTTTGGCGACATCAGATCTAATCGCGCGAGAGCCTGTGCGGCATACTGGGCGACGGTGGCGTCCAGGTCCTGTGCCAAGGCGAACAGATCAGCGCGCGAGGATTCTGGAGCCAAGTCGGCAACGATCCGCATGGCCTGGTGACGCAGTTCGGGTTCTGCCCGCGACTCAGGCGATTTGACAAAAGCTACCAGTGGTACGGCGCCGGTTGGACCCAGGCTCCGGATTTGAGTTTCATACAAGTGCTGCATCTTCGATTGTCCCAATTGGCCCAACATCGTCGAAAGCAGGCTCTGCAGCTCTGAATCTTCGGCCGGTCGTTGCACCAAGAGCGGAAGTTGCCAAGCCGCCGCGTGAACTGGGTCGAATTGACCTCGTTCAATGGCGGTGGGGCCTGTTGTCATCGCCATCGCCACCCATTGGCCTGCCTCTAGCGTGCAATGACTCAAGTCTGGGAGTTGCAGCGTCAATTCCTTGTTGGAAACTGCGCCACATCGCAACGTCTGCTGTTCGAGCCAACATTGTGTACTCGATTCTTGGGGACACACGAACAGCTGAGGCACGTCCCGGTTTGTTGTCGGCTCGGCCGGCTGAGGTGCGCGAATCTTAAGCTCGTTGGTACCTGCTTGGCACCAAAACTCGCCGCGAATCAGCTCGACATCATTGGGCCGATGAACCACAAGTTCGGAATCTTGGTTGAGGCGCAGAATCCCTGATTGCGCAGTCGATATCTCGCACAGCGAACCCATCGACGTGCGAATGGCGGCTCCTGGTCCCAAAGATCGCGACTGCATCTGGGTGTACGGCTCCCACGGGGAATCCGTCGTCGGCTTGAACTCAACGTTGCCAACGGAACGCACAATCTGAGCGACCGAAGTTACCGGCACAGTCACGCCGTCAGGTTGTTGCGGGAAACGGTTCATGATTCCGAGCCCCAGCAACACCGTCGCGGCCAACAGCAGCGAGATTCCAATGACGAATCGAGACCGAGTCGCCGATTCCGCGATAGGAGTTGTTTCCACTTGGCGATCAATTTGAACGGATTCAAGTCGTCGTAAAAAGTCTTCCACGTTGAAGTTTGGTCGGACGATTTCGGAGCGAAGCATACGATCCACTTCGCGCAATCCAGCGACGTGCGTTTGAACTTCGGTTTCGTTCGCGACTTGGTTTGCAACCTCGGCCTGTTCGGACGGTGACAATTCGCCATCGATAAAGGCCGACAATCGCAATTCTCGATTACCTTCACTCATAACAAGGAACTCCTTAGTGGGCCCAATCGCCGTCGGAGAATTTCTCGCGCTTTGCTCAAGCGTTCGTTGATGGTGGCTCGGGCTACGCCCAACCAAGTGGCCATTTGGTCGTAGGTCATTTCTTCGTAATAGAACAAGAACACCACCTCTTGGAGTTTGGTGGGCAATTCAGCAATCGACTGGCGGAGCAGTAACCGTTCGTCCGATTCGGATATGGATTCGAGTGGAAGTTGAATGTCGGGCATGACGACCTCCTCCATCAACGGAACCGTTGGACGATGTTTCCGATGCCAATCGCGACAGACGTTCGCGGCGATCCCACGCAACCAAGAGAAAAACTGATCCGTTTGCTGCAGCGTCTCCAATCGAGTCATTGCGCGCAATAAAGTTTCTTGTGCCAGTTCTTCCGCATCCGCAAGTTGCTGGACCTGCGAACGACAGAACGCAAGGATGCGCGGATAGACCTGTCGCGCAAGTTCACCTTGCGCCGTTCGGTCACCCGCCGTCGCACGTTCCATGAGCGCGGTATCAAACATCGCCGTATTCAATCAACAAACAGGCCTTCGTCAGAACCCAACTCTCGACGTCCCAATATCAGTCGCTGCCCGTTTCCCATCAGACTGGCTAAAAAACCTTGAAATCGAAGATTTTCGGCGAATTCCAATAGATCCTCGAATCCAAAAGTTTTTTCCCAGTCCATCGACTCGCCATTCGCGACTGATAGGAGTCACGATCCGATCGCAGCCAAGTCGGCGGATCATCGCCCTTTGGCCTCGACCGGATTTTGGCAACCATAAGGATTTGTTCCGAAATAAGTTCCTGTTTTCGATGGTTCTGGCGGTTTAGCGAGCGCTGGT
>JAUXWY010000173.1 GCA_030681235.1 Pirellulaceae bacterium
CACCAGCAAGTCGAAGTCTTTGTCGGCGCGGACCAAGGCATCCACAACTTGCATCGTCGAGGCGGGATCCACGTTGCGATCCAATTCGCCGACGATCAAGAACAGCTTGCCCCGCAAGTTCTTTGCCATCGTGACGTTGGATTGTTCGGCATAGTGCTCGCCGATCGGCCAACCCATCCATTGTTCGTTCCACCAGATCTTGTCCATTCGATTGTCGTGGCATCCACAATCGGCGACGGCCACATGGTAATGATCGCCAAATCCTAACACCGCGCCGGCCGCATTCTGACCGCCCGCCGAACCACCAAAAATCCCCACCCTCGTTAGATCCATGGCGGGCTCCATTTGGGCGGCGGCTTGCAGCCACAAGATCCGGTCAGGGAATCCGCCATCGCCCAAGTTTTTCCAACAGACATCGTGGAAAGCTTTGCTGCGATGGTTGGTTCCCATCCCATCGATCTGTACGACGATGAACCCCAATTCGCACAATGATTTTTCCCACCTCGTCGTATCAAATGACTTGGGCACAAACGCCCCTTGTGGTCCCGCGTAGATGTATTCGATCACGGGATATTTGCGTTGCGGGTCCAAGTTCGAGGGACGATAAATGACTCCATAAATGTCCGTTGCTCCGTCGCGACCCTTCGCCGAAAACCGTTGCGGAATTTGCCAGCCCGACGCCAACAAGCGACTCCAATCGCCACGTTCCAATTCACAAACCAAGCGGCCCGTTGCCACTTCGCGGATTTCGCTGCAGGGCGGCAAGTCGACTCGGGAATACGTGGCCACCAAATACTTCTGATCCGGCGAATAGCTGATCTCCTGATTGCCATCCCCGCCGGTCATCACGACCAAGTCGAGGCCCTCAAAGTCCACATGACAATAATGAACATGATAAGGATCTTGGTCAGGATGGATGCCGCCCGCTGTGAACCAGATCCGACGCTGTTGCTGATCGACACGCTGGACTTCACGCACGACCCACGGTCCGTTCGTGATTTGATTCTTGACTTGTCCCGATTGTCGATCGTACAGATACAGATGATTCCAACCGTCGCGTTGACTTGCCCAGATGATCTCGCCCGTGCTGTCGATGTAGTCGACGAAAAACTTGCCTGTGTAATCGATGAACGTATCGGATTCTTCGTTCACGATCGTGCGATTCGAACCGTCCGGACGCAGACCGATCACGCGCATCAATTGATGGCCACGTTGATTGAAGCGAAAAGAAAACTCGCTCGAGTCGGTCGCCCACCGAAAGTCATGGAGGCCCCATGGATTTAAGAACGAACGGCGATCGATTGTGATCGGAACCCCGCGTTCGACATCGATCATCCAAGGTTGGATTTGTCGGATTCTGTCACCTGGCTTGAGATAGTCCGTGCGATGCAACTTTGGTTGCAATTGATCCCGGGGAGCCGATTCGATCAAATGGACTTCATGCGACTGAGCCGGCTGCTCCTTCATGGCCACCAAGAACTTCGAATCGGGCGACCAAAAGAACTGTTCGTTGAAATAGTTCTCGGAATCCGCAGGGATCTCGATCGCGACGTTGCGATCGGTGGCCGGATGCCTCAGTACCAGCCGATGTTCTTGGACAATCGCTTCCCATTCACCGTTGGGTGAGCGCCGTTGCGAACGAGCGATTTGTACCGCTGCGTTTGTTGGCGGGGTACCGGGAGTCCCGGCCGCGCCCGAGGTGTTCGACAGTGCCGCACTGGCCGTCGGTTCTGGGTTGCCTTGTCGATAGAACTCCGCGTGTCTTCGCAACGAGCGCGGAACCACAATTTCGATGCCCGTGTTCGCCGCGAGCTGCACTTCTTGGCCATCGAATTCCGCTTCCACCAACGCCAAGTTGAGTCCGGTCTGGCTGCGCACCAGCCAAACGTGATTGCGAAACGTGCTTATATCGTTCGATTGGCCGCTTTCCACAACACCGTACGAGCGGGGACGACCTTGAGTGTCGATCCAAATCAACTCCACGGACATGTCCAATTGATTCTGAAACTTTAGGCTGACTCGTTGATCACTCGCTCGCGAAGTTTTCAATTCGACTTTTTGTTCGATGGAAATTGACGGAAAATCGTCGGCCGTCGCGAGCGCGAGCGTTTGCTCTTGGCGATCGAAAACGAAACGATGCCCGCCCATCACCAAGAAGACTTGCTGAGATGAATCACCCAACAACAGCTTGGCCATCCGCCCGTCCAACGAATCCGAATTTGCCAACTCCGGCACCAAGCCCGTGGCCCATTGGACCAACTGGGCCGAGCTAAACAACAGGGTCTTTTGGCCCGACTTCAAGTCGACCCAGAAATACTCCGAGCCGTTCTCGTCGAAATCGACCTCGTACCACATGGATTCGTGGGAGGTCAGCCAGTTCGGGAGAAGTCGGGTTCGGTCCACAAGCTCCGACCCCAAGCGGTTGAAACGTTCCATTCGCTGATAGTCCGCAGCGGTCCCTTGGGCAGCCGCAAGATTCGTCGTCCAAGCGGGCCCAAACCCAACCGCCACGGTCGCAATAAAACAAGCCATAACCAATGGCTTCACCCAACAAGTTTGTTCAACGTTGACGCTCTTGCACATAGAAATCGATTCCAATGATATTGCAGGTTCGCGGATCATCAATTCCCGACTTTGAAGAGCCCCGCTTTGGAAAATCCGAGAACCTGAAGCGGTATCGGTTTAGCGAGCGCTGGTGT
>JAUXWY010000176.1 GCA_030681235.1 Pirellulaceae bacterium
AGAAGATTCTAGAACGAACGCGTCGCGGCAGAAAACATTCGGCATCGAAAGGGAATGTAAGCGTTTTTGGCGGTGCACCGTACGGTTATCGTTACATCACGAAGGCTGAAGGCGGAGGGCATGCCAGTTGGGTCATCGACGAGATTAAAAGCGAGCATGTGAAGCTCAGGGGAGAACCAGGGGGACACCCACAAAATGGGTAAACCAAAGGTAGGTAAACCGTGGACACCCATTTTTTCAGCTAAACCGAGTAAACCATGGGATAAACCATGGGGACACCCATTGTTTCAATCACAGGAGCACGGTTGTCGTCCGGAGGTAAACCAGGGGGAGGTAAACCAGGGGGACACTCATTGTTTCAATCACAGGAGCACGGTAGTCGTCCGGGGTTGGCCGATGAAAACTAGTAGATCGGTGGCGAGCTAGCGCAGAAACTGAGCCACGCGTACCTCAACGAAGCCGAATTCTGTAACTGAGCCGCCCATCATCACCAAAATCCCCCAGCGGCACACAAAACTTTGGGTGTCCCCAAGTTTCTTTCCAGACGGTAGCACCTTCGGAGTGTTCGGCGCGAGTGCGACGACAGTCGTGCGTGACGAAGACGGCAAGCTTCTCAGATTGCAATATGAGAGTTCGTCCGGGAATGACTTTTGGGTTAAACGACCAGTATATTCAGTAGAGTTGCGTTCCGTTGAGTGGAATCGCGAGAGAATAAAGAACTTGGTCAAGCAACTAGACCATTGGTCGAATGACGGAGCAGTTGTGGTCATTTCATTCGGATGCTCGGAATCAACTTTATCCTCAGCCCACGAAATCTGTAGAGCGATTAGAAATGTGGAAGGTATCGTTGGCATCCACATACCGATGCCAATTTTAGATGAACTATTGGCCGATTCGTTTCGAGACATGAAGCACCTCGAGATAATTTCGATCATGGATAACGGTTCGCCCGAAGAGTCCACACAAATAGAGCGACTAGAAGAATGCGGCATAGTAGTAGTGAGGTCGAAAGCTATTCTGGTAAACCAAGGCGACGCGTCGAATTAGGTGTTACGGGCCGAATTGCGACTGTAGAGATTTTGGACGGTTTTACGGGGTGTTGACCGAATTGTTGCGAAGTCTGGAGTAACTTTGGCGGCCTAACGGATAGGTTGATCGGTCGTTGGCCGAATTGTCTGTCAACGAGCAACGGAAATTGACCCACTGGCGAGCATTTGAATTTGACCCAGGAGTTTCATACTGCGATTGCCAGCGCGCTGGTGACACTTGGTACCGGTGAAGCCCAGCTATTGGCAAAAAAGCGTGTTTCAAAGGTAGCTCCACGATGCGGCGTGCATCAAGGGAATTCAGGACACTGAAGGCCAATTGCCAATCAAGTACCAATCGATTGCATGATCTCGCTTAAGGCAGACTCTTCCAGCGGGCTAAGAACGGTTGTCGAATGAAGCCTTGACTCGAATCGTCGAGCTGCGGCTTGTAAGTCTGGGTCAACCGAGGGTGCAAGGCCTGCCAACTGAGCCAATTTATCTGGGGAGAGCCGCAACGCGCCAGCGAGTTTCATTACCAGTTCCGCCTGGACGACGATTCCACGTTCCACCAGCTTCAATTCCTCCACATCAACTCTAGCCATCAAGGCTAGTTGATCGACACTCAGTCCTTCTTTTCGACGAATCAACTTGACGAACTCGCCAAATATGCCGGTTCCCGATTCATCGACTTTCGGGTACATCCCCAGCCGATTTACCAAACCGCCAACGCTGATTGACGCCACTGAATCTTCTTCGGCTGCAACTCGTTGCAGCCAAGTCTCACTAGGAACAAGCTTTGCATCTTTGGGGTTAATCATATTAATTCTCCTGTATAATGAGCTCCATCGCTTTTGCTTCAGATAGCTCAAAATAGTCCAAATCATGTGGGCTCGTAGCGGGAATTTGCGCCATCCCCAGCGTGGTTCCATAGAACGCCTCTGCTTGGGGCAACGCTACCAACCCGATCCGTCCCTTGTAGCCGAGCTCAAAACTGCGTCGGATGACATAGCGAAACAAAATGTGCCCCAGTCCTTTGAAACGGCGAGACAAACCCAATTCTGGAATCGGCCAATTCCAAGGAGCGGTCTCGACGTAGTCAACGTAAACCAAATGTTTGCCAGCTTGTGCCGGTAACTGGCAACGGCGAGTAACCGTCTCCATCATGACGATTGCTTGCCACTCCCCTTCTGCATCAATCGCACAGACTTCTACCGCCAGCAATTGCAAGTATCGCAATTTTGCGAACCAGTCCCAATGGAGGCTTTGCGGCCAAATGCTCGGATCAACCCCGCGTTCACTGAGTCGCCGAACGATGTCCTGCCGCCAGGGTGACCATTGGCGTTCAATCAGTGTCAAATCCACGGCGCGCAATCCGCTATGGAGCTGAGCGTCCACAATGGCACCATCGATCCCTCGAATGATTTTGATCGCCTCAACACTCATAACACCATCAACTCGGCTTTTTTCTTCTTGCTATCCTCAAAGAACAGTTTTTCACCGTTGGCGATTCGGAACTCAACCAATTGGTACAAGCGGATCGCCTGACGAATTATAGCCGTCTTGGTCATGTCCTTGCTTTTGGCCAGCTCGTCCAAGACCTCCATTTCGGCTTCCGTCAAATTCAGAGTCATTGTTCGTTTATCAGACATCTTGGGCTCCTTTTGCTGCCAAATCAATTATACACCAAAAATGGCCAAAAAATCAACCAGTAAAAATGGAGCCTATTCGCCGTCAATGGCATTCACCGCAGAAAACACCTGAAAAATTGATCGCCAACCCGATTAACCCACGGGTCTCCAAATGAGCCCCAGCCAACTTATGGTGCTTGAAAGGCTGCTGCGGGAACGTCAATCGAAGCGACATGGAGCTATACCTACAAGCTCGATGGACGTCAGGCTACCGAAACACAACCGAATCTAGCAACTTCAACCAATTTTTATGATGCCTGTTGCGGCCGATATATCGGCACTCAGAATGCACTTGGTCATGGAACGATATCGAATGCTGACGCCGCCGGGCGAGTCGTGCATTCGGCCATGGTTGCTGATTTTGCTACACATAGTAACCCACTCGACCCGGACAACTCAAAAACGTTATCTGAAGTAACCACTCGTTACCGTCAAGATGGGCGTATCGCTGCCAAAACAAAGTGGAAAAACTACCGAGATGCGATTTCGTGTTACGGGCCGGATTGTGGTCGTATTTTTGGCCGAATTGTGATTGTATAGATTTGGGGGTGGTTTGAAGGGTGTTGACCGAATTGTTGTGAATTCTGGAGCAACTTTGGCGACCGAACAACTGGGGCGATCGGTCGTTGGCCGAATTGCCGTCGTAACTTCGCTCAGTGCGTATGACTTTGGCCGAATTGTCGTCGTATGTCGTACTGTCATGACACCGAAGTCCAGTTGGCCGAATTGTCGTCGTACTTAGAACGGGCTTCGTGTTTGGCCGAATTCTCGTCGTAGTTCCGATGTCAAGGAATACGAAAAACTTCTAAATCGATGTCATCGTTGCACCGGGTGTCAACGTGTCTGACCGAATCGTGGTCGTTCTGGCGTTACTGCGATCTGGCACTACTGCGATCGTGGGTTGCTCCGGCCGAGGTCGCGGCGGTATTGTTCGAGCCAGTTTCTTAGGATCTGGACCGCGGACGCAAAGTCGTGGCCCTGGAGCATCATCAGGTCGATGTTGTTGTAATTCGCTTGGCAACTAATATCGCCGGTCAGATTCTAACTTCGATCAATTCCTTCGGTCGCGCGGCGAACCTATCCAGCACCACTATGGACTCGGTCAACGACGTCAATACTCAATCGGTGACCACCTACACCTACATGCCTTTGCAGTCGCAAGCCAGCTACCTCGATCGCAACGACGCACGAGTGACTCGGGGGTACGATTTCCGCGGCCGCCAAGAAACCGAAACCCACACGCCCCGATCCGGCATGTCGCGTTTGACGAAGAACTTCTATGTCGATAACCAACTGTTCAAGATGGAAGAGAGCTTCGACACCTTTATTCAACGTCGGTATTTTGGTCGGTCGGCCAATCGCTTGACGATTCGGGAGATTGCAACTCGTGATCAAACGGTCGAATTTGCAAATAATGCCGCGATTCTGGCGGCCACACGTGTGACGGGCTCCGACCCGGCCCATTCCATTACAGACGCCATTCGCGATGGACGTGGCCAGATCGTGCAAATGATCGATCCAACGGGGACAATTGCCGCCTCCGAGTTCGACGCCGCCGGACGCAATACAAAAACGACCCGTGGGTTCGGTTTGGCCTACAAACTGGAATCTCTCACCGAGTACAACGGCAAAGGTCAAGTCACCAAGACGACCGACCCCGCTGGCACTCACACCGTCATGACTTACGACAATGCGGGTAATGTGTTGACCCGAACCATCGCGCACGGGACTTCTTCTGCTGCGACATGGTCATACACCTATACTTTGGACGGTCGTCAAGCGACTGAAACCATGCCCAACGGCGGGGTAAACACATCCTACTACAACAGTTGCTGCGGCCAATTCGCTGGCTCCAAGAATGCCTTGGGGCACGGCCAAATCTCGAATGTCGATCCTTTGGGACGTAGCGTCCATTCTGCCACCGTGGCGGACTACAGTACGCACACCAATCCAATGGACCCCATCGACGCCAAAACGCTTTCCGAAACCACGACCCGTTATCGCGATGATGGACGCATTGCGGCCACAACCACCTGGAAACAGGCTCTGGGCGCCATCGATCCACTCAATCCGCCGATCGCTGGTCTTAACGGTGTTGCCGCAACCCAAGGTATCACCACCCAATACGTCTACGACAACCGACTTTCGGACGGCTCCGGGCTGGACAGCAGCGCGGGCACCTCAATCAATCGTTTGGGCGGAGGCACCGCCAGTGTCAATATCCAAGCAGCGCTGACCAAACTGGCCGCTACCGTTCCCAACGGCGGAGCGGAAGTGACGTTCAATGCCACCCGTAGCGGTAAAGCGACTGTCGCCATCAGCCCCGACGAAAAGACCATGAATGTGTCGATTCAAGATGCCATGGGCCGAAGTGTGTTCCAAGGCCTGATGTCCGGACCAGCGGCCACCACGCCGAACCAACTGCTGTCATGGACGTCCGTTGGCTTGGACAAAACCTACACCCTGGCCGGGGTCGGTCTGTGCGAGGCCACTTGGCAGATCATGCAGGACGGCAAGTACGTCCAAAGTGTCTCCAACAGCCTGGGCCAATCCGTGGCCACTTTGGATCAATTGGCCAAACTGTCCCGCAGCAAATACAACGCCGCTGGAAATCTGTTGCAACAGATCGATCCACTCAGCAATACCACCAACTTCGAATACGACCTGTTGGGTCGCCAAACCAAGACGATCGATCCGCTCAACAACCAATCGGAAACCGTCTACCACGCGACCACCGGCCGAGTGTCCTCGCAGAAGGATGCCAAGAGCGTATCGATGACGTTCACCTACAACCCGTTAGGCCAAGTCCTTACTTCCACCGACCGAGCCGCCAAAGTCACCACCAACACCTACAACAATATGGGTCAAGTGGCGACCGTCAAAGATGCCGAAAACCGCACCACGGCTTATGGTTACAACCTGCTTGGCGCTCGGAATTCGCTAACGTTCTCCGACACCGGTGTTCAAACGGTCAACACGTTTGATGGCGCCGGACGACCGCTGGAGATCACCTCG
>JAUXWY010000181.1 GCA_030681235.1 Pirellulaceae bacterium
TATGCTCCATCTATTGCGCCAGTTCATCCACTCAAGCAGTTTAATATTCAGGAACTATCGCGGTGTGGGACTAAGGTGATTGATGGATGGTAGATCGACGATGGAGATTGGTTCTCGTCGGCGAGAGAGTTGTCCAACGTCGGTGGTCGGTTGCGGTTCCGGCGGAGCGACATGCGATTCGTGCCCATAACCGGCTCCCGGTGGATAACCGGTACCTGGAACGACACCGCAAGCATCTTGGCACGAGCCCAACTTGAGTCGCTCAAGAGCGTTGCAAAGCGATTGCTTGTATTCGTTGCGAATTCGGGACGGTGCAAAAACGTCATCGCAAGGTCGATTTCCCCAGCGAATCCAGGGCGAGCAACGCTTTTCTTCTTCGCCATCGCAGTTGTAGAACAAGCCGTCGTGCCCCGTGTGTGTCCGGAAGACATGACCTTTTTGCCACGGATCCTGTGGGCTGTAACTTCCGGTTCGATTTGCCCAATAGTCTTGATAGACGTTCTGCCCGTTTGCATTTGACGGGCCAGCAAGCAAGAAACCACACGCGACAACGGGCAAGACGATTGCGGCAAGTAAAACTCGCATGGTAGTTACCTTGGGCATTTACGGAACGAAAGGCGGCATCGTTGTGAACGTTACGATTCCTGTGGCCACCACAATCCTATCGAACTGGGAAAGACGGCAGGTCCAAAAGAACTGCTTCGTCGCGTACATCACGAACAATCGTTGAAAACGTTACTCTGATCAGAACCTGAAACTTCCAAACAATCCAACTGATTGCTGCAATCCGACCGCAACCGTGCTTGATTCACCGCTCCGACGCCCAGCCGGACCTTGCCCAGTCCGCACAAAACCCAAACAAACTTGCGGAGGCGAACCGTTTTCGCTGATTTGGGTAGAATAGCTGAAATGAGGTGATTCGCTAAATTACTGAAACTTTTCCATGAATTCGGTTCCTGCTAATTTTTCGGTTCTTTACGGTCGATCCTTCTACGGAAAGCTTGTTGCCAAGTTTGGCTCATCCTTATCAAGGAGCGTGACGTGAAGAGATCGATTTTCGTGTTGGCCAGCCTATTGTGGCTGAGCGTCCAGAGCACTGGATATGGCCAGTGGGGCGATACCCAACACAATCCCTACCGAGTCGAGTTCGGCGTTTCGATCATGGACCGTCCCGGCGACCTGAACAATACAACTCCGCTGCTACGAAGTTTGGCCAATGGCGATACCTTCATCAATGGCGAGCAAATTTCGGACCCCGGGACGGGTGCTGGCCCAGACCTTAGTATTCAGTACTTTCCGAATGCCAGCACGTTGCATTACGAATTCCGTGGTCGTTATTACGGTTGGCGGGATCAGACATCGGATGTCGGGACGATGGAGTTGACAGGAGCAGCCGGTCTGAACTTCAGTCGTTTCGAAACGGACTACTCGTCGGACTACATCAGCATGGAGTTCAATGCCAAGCGAACGCTTCGGCCGGGATTCAATTTGGTGGGTGGAGCTCGCTTTATCAACATGGAAGAGAACTTGCGAATGTTCGGCAATGGTAGCGTGGCCTTACCACCACCATTTGGGACTGCTCCATTCGAGCAAGACATCCGAATCCGTGCTTCTAATCCGATGGTTGGCCTGCAAACGGGGTTCGACTGGGGTTGGCAACTTGGCAATCGAGTGGAAGTCAACTCGTTCCTCCGAGCTGGCGGGTATGCGAATTTTGCCAAGCAACGCACACGAATTGTCAACGACTTGCTCATCATCGACTCGACGGCTGTGACCGATGGCTCGCAACTTTCGTTTGCCGGTGAAACGGGAGCACGCGTGAGCTTCGAAATCTTCGAGCGGCATTTGTACGGGTTCGTCGGTGGAGAAGCCCACTTCCTAAATCGAATTGCCACAGCACCTGCTCAATTGGAATTGTCCGGTGCGGGCTTCAGCGGACTGAATACGGTTGCTCCTCGATTCTACGGTCTAACGTTTGGTCTCGATATGCGATTCTAAATTGATCGGTTCCAGCGAATCCACGTTGGAGAGAACCCGTTAGATCGCGAGCCCCTAAAACTAGACAGCTCGAAGCCCATGCAAGTTGGTCTTCGGGCTGTTCGTTTTTGATCGCTTGAGATCAGGGTTAGGGATTCTCGTCGACTTCTTGCGGCTGAATAAACAAAGCGCGCTTTTGTCCCGGCAAGGAATAGTCAAAGCCACAATCCATCAAGAACTTGTCGCTGGCGCTGATCGCCATCAACTCCAAGATCCCTTCGTCTCGAGTCACCTCGACGCAGAAACGGACCAATTCTTTGCCGATGCCCCGGCGTTGAAATTCCGGCGATACGCAGAGGCATTGAATCTCGGCCAACTTGTGCGAATAAATCTCCACGGCGACGAAACCAACCACTTGGTTGTCGCAGTATACCAATTGACTGTACTGCAGCAGCGCCGCCACTTGTTCGGGGGTCCTCGTCAAGATCTGCTGTTGCTCCATGAAGGGACTAAGGAAGTCGCAGACGGACTGAATATCGCCGACCGTGGCCCGGCGGTAATGGACGTGACAATCGTAACCCGTGTTCATGTGCTGGTCGGTGCTCCAGTTAGCGGACGATCTTGATCGGTAATTCGCAGCAGTAATGATCGATCAATTGGCGAAACGCTGCAATGCCAAGTCGCAGCTGGTCCAGCGTGATAAACTCTTGATTGGTATGAGCTTGCCGGATGCTTCCTGGCCCAAAGATAACTTTGTTTTCCATTTCCGTCAAAACACCGCCATCGGTTGCGTAACCAACCGTGTCCACTTTGTCCGTGTCCATGATGGATTTTAATTTCTTGACGAGATCGGAATCTGGATCGCTCCAAAAGGCGTCGCAGTTGCGTTGAATCGACATGTCGATGTCGAGTTTTTTGGCCGCGTGGGAAATGCGTTTCACGAGCGGTTCGCAGTCCATGTTGGGCATCGGGCGAATATAGACTTGAACGTCACTGCGTGGACTGGTCACGTTAACCGCCGAGTTGTTGTCGGACATGGTGATGTTCATCGACATCGTCGGCGGGTCGAATCGATCGTCGAACCAATCGGTAACCGTTTCAGTTTCCTCACGAATCTTCCAGATTTCATGTAAAAATGGAATCATTTGCCAGTTGGCATTTTTCCCTTCGCGAGTGCTGGAGTGAGCCGCTTTTCCGATCGTGCGGAACCGCATGGTCAACGACCCTTTGTGCGCATGGACGATGCCCATTTCGGTGGGTTCGCCAATCACACCGACGGTTCCATGTTTGATCATCTCGCGGTACAGTTTCGATTCCTCGACGACCTTTTTGGCCCCGCCGAATCCGACTTCTTCGTCGGCCGTGAACACCAAGTAGAGTGGGCGAACCATCGTGTCGAATGGCACCTGCTGGGCAGCGTCCAACATGCACGCCAACGACCCCTTCATGTCGCAAGACCCCCGACCGTACAGTCGCCCTTGGCTTATAACGGGCTCAAACGGCGTGGCCTTTTTGGTGAACCACGACGGAGCCGGCACCGTGTCCGTGTGACCAAAGTAAGCCAATCCGCCCTGTCCCAGCCCCTTCTTGGCGATCAAGTTGACCTTGGGGACTTTTTTCGAGTCGCGGTATTGGATCTTTTCCACATAAAAACCATGCTTCCGGAGCTTGATCTCCAAGAACTTCGAGATGTAGCGATTGCTTAAGTTGCTGGTCGAGTCAAACCGAATCAATCGGCGGAGATACCGCAGGGCTTTCGAATCTTTCATCATGCTTTGCGATGCCTTTTAGATGGAATCTTGCCTTCCAGCGGTTGTTGCTGTCGTTGGCAGGGTAGAACCGGCG
>JAUXWY010000185.1 GCA_030681235.1 Pirellulaceae bacterium
CGGCTTCAGCCGGCGGGTGCAGTGAAAACGCTTTTTTCAGCCACTCGCCGGCTGAAGCCGGTACACCAGCGCTCGCTAACCCGATACCGCCATGGGGTATCGGATTTTCGAATTCGGACGCTCCCCCAAGTCGGGAATTTAATTCAGGACAATTCCTAAGCAGTGCATTTTGGCGGTTTCCTCTAGGCAGTCGTTTTGTACCAACGGGTAATCAATACCGAGACCAGCGCCACGGCACCCATTTGCAGCAAACACGCCGCCGCCACGTTTCCGCTCGCGCCCGAATGAAGATCGCCCAACAGACGTCGCGGCAAGGTGTCTAACCCTGGCGGCAATGTCGCGAAGCTGGCCGACAGATCGCCAGCTCCAATCATCGTGAGGATCAACAATAACGAAACGTGCCACAACCATGGAATTCGAACGCCCAGGTGCCAAAACTGCGACCAACCGCCCTGACCACACATTTCCATGTCTTCTCGCCAAGCCGCAGGCTGCTGGCGGAAGATCACCAAGCAATACAAAAGTGCCAAACCTAACGTCTTTAAACCGATGGCCAACACAGGGCCCAAAATCGACGTTTGTGCCAATACATCAAGCCACTCCCACGGACTGAGATTCAGGCAACGATACCACAGCAAGGAAACCAACGGCGCGGGTACTATGAGCGAAGTCGCGGCTAGGACCAGCACCACAATCGTTGCCCCGATTCGACGATAGGCCCACCACGCCAAACAGACGGAAATCAGACAAACCAAAATTCCCGAAACCAGTCCGATCAGCCACGACCAAATCATTGGCTCGTGGTAGTCGGTCAGGGCGGTGCCCAGACGCTGCCCCAGCGTTTCCCAGCTCCAACGACGTTCCGCCGCGTTATTCACGTTTGAAAAGTTGACTCGCAATCCGCATCGGATCAACAGATTGGACAAAATAACCAACGGCGGCACGGCCACTGTTCCAAACAGAAACAGATTCCATCTCCAATGATTCATCGTTGCCAACCGGCGTTCCGGTTGCCAATCCCAACTTGGTAGCACGCGAAACCATTGAGTCAAGCCATGAACCGTCAAGAGTCCAAAACCAGAGCAAAAAGCCAATAAACTCGGGATGACTTGCCAAACTGGGTAGATCGCGGTTGCGTTGGCTGGAGTTTCTTGCGTCGTCCCCCAGGCCTGGGTCGATAGCTCCGAACCGAAAAGGAACTGCAGGAAACTGGTGGTTCCAGTGCCTGACCCCCAACCCTCGAATGTTCCGAGGGCGAAACCTAAGTACCAAACTTCGGGCCAGGTCCGGATTTGATAAACGTCCGAAACTTCGATTTGCTCGAAGGTCCGCAACCCCACGACCAAAAGGATCAGTAGGAACAAAGCGGCATGACGCGGCAGAGTCACGCGGAAGAACACGCCGACCAAACTCCATTGCTGTTGAGCTTCTTCTTCGGAGGACGTGGAAACCGTCGGGCGAGCCGCAATCACTAGCAGGGCGATCCACGGCACGCTGGCGAATGCCTGCACCCACAAGACGGCCGCCAAGCCTTCGAACCAGCGCGAATAGGTGACTTCATTCAACGCGGCAAACCAACTCAGCCGCCCCCACAGGGAATCCCAAGCGGCCAATTGCACCACCAACGGTGTCATCGCCCACGCCAACAGCAACGCCAACCACCATCGTCGCCCGGACACGTCGGTCCATCCGATCAGCCAACCCGCAAAACCACCCAGAATGGCTCCAATGGCCAGGGATCCCGTGACGACGACCAACGAATTCCACAACAGTTCGGCTTGCGGGACCGCGTTGACTAGGCCCAGCACGCCGAGCACCAGCAAGACAAGACCCGCGAATCGCCAAAGCCCTGATCGCGAGTCGTGGTCTTGCGTTGTCACGGATAGGTCGACCTTAGTTTAGTTTGACCAGTGTTTCTGCTTTGGCCATCTCCCGAATCTCTTCGGTGATCTTCATGGAGCAATACTTTGGCCCGCACATCGAGCAAAAATGAGCGCTCTTGAATGTGTCTTGTGGCAAGGTTTCATCGTGGTAAGCCTTGGCGGTCTCCGGATCCAACGACAAACGAAATTGTTCGTTCCAGTCGAAGCTAAACCGAGCCCGGCTGAGGGCATCGTCGCGGTCCTGCACGCCAGGACGTTTGCGAGCCACGTCGGCCGAGTGCGCTGAAATTTTGTAGGCAATGACACCTTGTTTCACGTCTTCTCGGTTCGGCAATCCCAAGTGCTCTTTCGGCGTGACATAACAGAGCATCGCGGCACCGTACATGCCAGCCATCGCCGCGCCAATTGCACTGGTGATGTGATCATAGCCTGGAGCAATATCCGTGACCAAAGGTCCCAAAACATAGAACGGGGCTCCATGACAAACCTCGATCTGTCGTTCGATGTTCATCTGAATTTGGTCCATCGGAATATGTCCCGGGCCTTCAACCATCACCTGGGTTCCCTGTTCCCAGCCCTTCACGACCAACTCGCCCAAGGTGTCCAGCTCAGCGAACTGGGCTGCGTCACTGGCGTCAGCAATCGAACCCGGCCGCAAGCCATCGCCCAAGCTCCACGTAACGTCGTATTGTCGCATGATGTCGCACAGGTCGTTGAAGTGCTCGTACAGCGGATTCTGCTTGCGATGGACCATCATCCACTTGGCAATCAAAGAACCGCCGCGCGACACAATGCCCGTGACGCGGTTGGTGGTCAAATGCAAATGCTCCAACAACACGCCACAGTGGATCGTCATGTAGTCGACGCCCTGCTTGGCTTGGTGCTCGACCATATCCAAAAAATGCTGTGGCCGCATGTCCTCGATGTGGCCCCCCAATTCTTCGAGCATTTGATAGATCGGGACGGTCCCAATTGGCACCGGACTGGATTCAATGATCCCGCGGCGAATGTTGTCGATGTCTTTCCCCGTCGAAAGGTCCATCACGGTGTCGGCCCCAAAATGCACGGCCGTATGGAGTTTTTCGAGCTCTTCGCCCACGCGGCTGGTCACGGCCGAGTTCCCAATGTTGGCATTGATCTTGCAAGTGGCGGCGATTCCAATCGCCATCGGTTCTAACTTTCCCGCCAAGTGGACTCGGTTGGCGGGTATCACCATCCGTCCGATCGCGACCTCGGCGCGAATGATCTCCGGACTCAGATTCTCTCGCCGCGCAACGAACTCCATTTCCGGCGTAATCTGATTCCGACGAGCGGCCTGAATTTGAGTTTCCGTGACCACGCTTGATTCTCCGTTTATGTTCGAGCTTCACCACGTCGGATGGCCGCCCTGAATTGGCGCTGGTCGACTTGGCAAAGGAAGGAAGCCATGAATAGCGGACCTCGCCGGTCGCGCGCGGCCCGATTATATCCCACAGCCATTCACTCTTATAGACCGGCCAACCATTTCGCATGTCATGAGCGAATCAAGCCGCGTTGGTTAACCGCGTAGCCAGAGCAAATTTGGCGATTTTCAACTTGGCGCCATGCTCACGGCAATTTAGCAATCGCTGGGGTACCGGCTTTAGCCCAATATCTCTATGTTAATATCCTGATTGCGTGTACCGATCATCGCCATGGAACCACATCGCGACCACAAACAGAACCGTCACGACTACCGAACATTTTCGACTCGAACGTTTAAAGTCAGAGCGGTCTGGCTGCAGTCGCCTTGGGGCTTCCTTTTTTATTGACAAAGCTGTCGGATTTGCTTGGTGAGGTTCGCGGCGCGAAGCTCGGCGGAGAGTATGTCAGTTCCTTCCGAAATGCCAGGCCGTTGATGGCCGGTCTTTGTCAGCCAGGCATGTTTCATCAACTCCTGCTTTTGAGAAACGAGCTGCAAAATAGCGCTGGAATCTGAGTTGCTGGGATCAAGAAATGGGCTCAGATCCAAATCCCAGGCCTTGGCGATCACTCGCGCGATCACTTCGTGGCCCCCGGGGGTCGGGTGAACGCCGTCCGGGGCCAACGTGAAGGTGGGATCCGACAATCGTTGTTTGGTCACTGCGTCACGCATCGCCTGGTGAATGTCCAACACAACTCGATCGTCCGCTCGTTGCATCAGCAACCAATCCGCGTAAGTGCGGAGCACCCCATCGTAGTCGCGATATGGTTGTGGGTAGCTTTCTAAACCCGCCGGCAACAGTCGATCTCCCAACGGTTGGGCATCAAACATGGCCGGCGTCAATAACTGCAGTTCACAACCTCGTTGTTCGACCTCCCGCCGAAGCCGCTCGATTCCGTTCCGATACGCCGCAAATCGTTCATCGCTCAACGGATGATAAATGCCGTCGTTCATTCCATAACACGCGACCACGAGGTCCGGTTGGATCTGGTCCAATACCCGAGTAAGCCGTTCGTGCAGATCAGGCCGAGGAAATTGGCCGCCCGCGTGACCGGGCTCGGAAAGTCCCGAAACGGTCTCACTGGGCAAGCCTAAATTCAACAATTCGACAGTTCGATCCGGGTGTTGTTTTCGGATGGCCGCTTCCAATAGCGAAACGTAGTGACCGCTGTACGTGATGCTATCGCCCAAGAACAAGATCCGTTTGGCCGCAGGAAGCTGACCCGTTGCTTGTTGGAATTGCCCCAAGGGCATCCGCAATTGATCACGCCGAAACAATTCCAACTGAGCGTTTACATCACTTGCGGCCGAGTACTCCGGGTTAAGAGTCGACGGCAAATCCGCTCCGGTCTCCGTCTGCCAAAGTTCTAACTTGCCTAACAAGTTCTTGGTCACGTCGCGACGTCGAACGGACCAATCGATCGACTCGCTGGGATCCAACTCGATGTCGTACAACCGCGAGGTCTGGTCTTCGAAGTAATGGATCAACTTCCAACGACCTTCACGAATCACGCTGCACGGGCGGCTGCGAAACAACGGATCGCGTTGACCATCGATGCGTTGTCGATAACTCTCCAAATAAGCCGGAAAATGCCAAAACAAAGCGCGGGATGGCCAGGGAATCGATTTGCGCATGAGCGGCAGCCAACTCTGGCCATCGATCGTGGCAGACTCAGGAATCTCGCTGTTCGACAATTGGCACAACGTTGGGAAAATGTCGAGTTGGGTGACAGGCTCGGTGCAGATTCTGCCGGGTTGGGTCACTCCGGGCCAGACAACAAACAGAGGGACTCGGATCCCGCCTTCAAAGTAGGTTCCTTTATAGCCCCGTAACGGATCCATCGAAGTGGCGGGACCATAACCTCCATTGTCACTGCTAAAAACAATGATGGTCCGGTCCAGTAGATCTTGCTCTTGCAATTTGGCCAGCACCCGCCCGACTCCCTGGTCCAAGCTTTCGATCATGGCGGCCATCTGCGGCGAGTCATGCAGTTCACCCGCCGGCTGTTGGCGATATTTTTCCACCAGCTCGGGCTTGCCCTGCAACGGCGTGTGCACGGCGAAGTGGCTCAAGAACAAACACCACGGTTGGTCGCCGGCTCGATCGATGAACTGGATCGCTTCGTTTGTCAAGCGATCCGTGAGATACTCTCCCCTGGTTTCATTTGCTGCACCGGCCTCCGCTTTTGGATCATCGAAGTAGCCGTTGGGTTGGCCGCCGTGAGACGTGCCGACAATGGTTTCCTCGAATCCAAAGTCACGAGGGTTCGTTCCCAAGTGCCATTTGCCGATCAATCCGGTGCGGTACCCGGCTTGTCGCAAGCAGGTCGCCCAGGTCACAGTGCCGGGCCGCAATTCGGAACTTCCGGCAACATGTTTCAGTCGACTGTGAGTGGGCAGCCCACGCAGCGAGGTTCCCACATTGTAGATTTTATGCCGGGTCGTGTACTGGCCCGTCATCAGCGACGCACGGGATGGAGCACAATTTGCCGCCGCGGCATAGGCTTGCGTAAAGACCACACCCCGAGCCGCCAATGCATCCAAATTTGGCGTCGCGTAAAAGTCGCTGCCTAACAAGTGCTCGCGCTGATTCTGGTCATGACGAAAACTCAGGTCGCGCCAACCTAGGTCGTCGGCGTAGATGAACAGAATATTGGGCTGGTTCTCCTCCTGTGACGACCGTTTCCAGGAGCAAGAGTCGGCCACCACAACTTGTCCCACGCACGCCCACAACAACATTGCCCAAAGTTCGCGGTGCATACTATGTCCTCACCAAAAGACCGCAGGAACAAACCGTTCAATTCCTGAGCATGATTTCGATCATGGCTCGGCAGAAGTCGGGCAGGTCGTCGGGTTTACGACTGGAGACGTGATGTCCGTCGACGACAACCGACGCATCCTCCCATATTGCACCCGCGTTGATCAGATCGTCTTTGATTCCTGGTGAACCAGTGACACGGACACCGCGATAGACCTTGGCCGAGATTGCCAGCCAACCACCGTGACAAATAGCCGCCACGCATTTCTTGGCAGCGTCAAAATCCCGGATCAATTGCAAGACATCAGGGTCGCGTCGCAACTTGTCGGGCATAAAGCCGCCCGGTAAGAGCACCGCATCAAAGTCAACCGCGCGCTGGTCACGGATGGCGGCATCCGAGCGACACGGATAACCATTTTTACCAGCGTAAACCACATTGGCTTCGGGGCCGGCCACGACGACTTCGGCCCCCGCCTCGATCAATCGCAGCTTCGGATACCACAGTTCCAGGTCTTCATAGATGTCGCCGACAAATGCCAAACATCTTCGGCCACGTAGTGGAAGTTGATTCATGCTAGGCTCGTTTTGAAAATTGGTCAGACCGGTCTGTTGGCATTGGTCACAGTTTCCCGAGTGCCTCCGCTAAATCGCGGATCAAATCCGACGGATGCTCCAAGCCCACGGAGAGTCGTACCAGGGAATCGGTGATGCCGAACTCTTGGCGATCCGCTCGGTCGTAACTGGCGTGCGACATCGTTGCGGGTTGCTCGATCAGTGATTCCACCGCGCCAAGGCTGACGGCCAGCCGAAACAGCTTGGTCGATTCTACCAATCGCTTGGTTTGCGTCAAATCACCTTCGACCTCGAAACTGAGCATCGCGCCATAGGCTCCGTCCATTTGTTTCTTCGCCAAGGAGTGCCCAGGGTGCTCGGTCAGCCCGGGATATAGCACCCGGCTGACTCGAGGATGACGCGACAAGAAGTTCGCGATTTCTTGCGCGGAGCGGCACTGTTCACGAACACGAAGTTCCAACGTCTTGAGTCCGCGACTGGCGAGAAACGAATCCCAAGGACTCATGACGCCACCCGTCGCGTTTTGGGTGTAATACAAACGTTGCCCCAAATCGGCGTCACCGACAACAATCGCTCCGCCTAACAAGTCGCTGTGGCCGCCCAGATATTTCGTGGCCGAATGCACCACGATATCGATTCCCATTTCCAAGGGGCGTGTCAACACGGGCGTAGCGAACGTATTGTCGACGACCGTGAGAATACCACGTTGTTTGGCCCACAGCGCGGCTTGCCGCAAATCGGTAATCGACATCCGTGGGTTGCCGGGTGTTTCGAGCCAAAGCATTTTCGTTTCGGGCCGCACCGCTTGCTCGAGATTTTCCAGAATCGTGGTGTCTGCCAACGACACCGAGATGCCGCTCCGGCAGCAAATCTTGTGCAGCAGCCGATACGTGCCACCGTAGATGTCCGTTCCGGCAATCACGTGCTGCCCGGACTCCAAGAGCATCGTCGCGCAATGGGACGCGGCCATCCCCGAAGCAAACGCCAATCCTCGGACACCACCTTCCAAAGCCGCAATCGTCGTTTCGAAATTGCCGCGAGTTGGATTGCCGCTACGCGAGTAGTCGTACTCTTGCGGTTTGCCCGCCTCCTCCATCACAAACGTGGATGCGACATAAATGGGTGGCACCACGGCGCCGGTGGCACGATCCGTAGGATTGCCGATGTGAATGGCTTTGGTCCGAAAGTGCATGGGGCTCTTCATCCTTATCTCTTCATCAGTTTGCGTTAAAACATCACGATCAATTCTAGCGTATCCCCGCGAGGATCCGGCCGGGGCTGCCTCTCTGGGATGCGGATCCATTTCCGTGCCGGGCCTCGGTGGATCGAGTCAGACCCATTCTGCGTTAGGCGCTTATCCACGCAGGGCTTGATCCAAGTCCGCGATAATGTCTTCCGCGTTTTCGACCCCGCACGCCAAGCGAATCATGTTGTCCGGAATCCCAAACCGCGCCCGATCGGCTGGCGAATACTTGAAATAACTCATCACGTAAGGCTGTTCGATCAACGATTCGACACCGCCTAAACTCGGACCAATCCGAGCCAATTGGCATCGATCGACGACGCGAGCGGCCGCCTGCCAATGCGGATCTTTGGTAAAGAATGTGATCAAACCGCCAAAGCCGCGCATCGTGCGCATCGCCAGCTCATGATCCGGATGATTGGGCAGACCAGGATAAAGAACTCGTTCGACCAACGGATGTGTCGACAAAAACTCAGCGACTCGCTGCCCATTTTCGTTGTGCCGCTGCATCCGCAATTCGAACGTTTTAAGTCCCCGTTGCAGCAAGTAACAGTTGTGGGGGGAGTTGACACCACCCAGGACCCCTCGCAACGAACGCACATCGTCCAGTTGGGCCTTACGCCCCAAGACCACCCCGGCCAACAAGTCGTTATGCCCGCCAAGGTACTTGGTCGCGGAGTGCAGCACGTAGTCCACGCCGGCCGCGATTGGCCGCAAGTTGTAGGGCGTCGCCAGCGTCGCGTCGATCAGCGTTTCCACATGGAACCGGCGTCCGATGGCCACAAACTTTTCCAAGTCGATCACGCTGAGGTGCGGATTGGTTGGCGATTCGCTGACCAGCATTTTGGTTCGGTCGGTGACGGCATCCGCCATGGCCTGGTAGTCACCGGTCTTCACTTGTTTCGTGACAACGCCATAGCGGGCCAAGTACTTGGCACAGAACTCTCGACTGCGATGGTAGCACTGATCAAAAAAGACAATCTCGTCGCCGGCGGATAGTTTCGCCATCAACAGCGTCACGAATGCGGCCATTCCACTGCTGAACAGAATCGCGTCTTCGGCTCCTTCAATGGCCGCCAACTTTCGCTCGACGACCATGTCACTGGGGTTGCCATATCGAGCGTACTCGCCGCGCTGTTGGTCTTGCTCGATAAAGTCAATGACAGCTTGCGTGTTTGTGAACGAGAAAGTGCTCGCGCAGACGATGGCATCGGTTAAGGCATCGTAGGCCTTTTGCCGCTGTTCACCGCCGTGGATCGCCGTTGTCGAAAACCCAGCCCATTGCTTTGTTGGAGCCAAGTCCGTCGCCGCGTTTGGAGTTCTGTTTGTTTCGTCCGAAGTGCTCATGTGCAGCCAGCTCCGCAAAGTTGATAGACAACGGGTGGATCCCCGCTTGCTTCAAAACCGTTCACGCGTCGATTCACGTTCGAAGGCCGCGTTTAGAACATAGAGAGTTTGCGGTCGCCGCGTCCATCGATCATTCCGCTCCCGCGCCACCATTGAAGGTGCGGGAGACGATCGGGGCGCCAAAAAACCAGTGGTCGGCACTTTAGCAGTAAAGGCTGCAAGCGGCCGCAAATCCCTGTTCGAAGTCGTTAGGATAGTACCAACGCGGCGGGTCCACAAGTAGCCAAGGTTCGGCCAATTCGTCGCTACAACAGCAGCTCTTTGACAACTCGCGATGGTTCGACGCCCGTGAGTCGTTGATCCAAACCTTGGTGCTTGATCGTGAATCGTTCATGATCAAAGCCCAACAAATGCAGGATGGTGGCGTGGAAATCGTGGACAGATAGCGGATCTTTGACAATGTTGTACGAAAAATCGTCGGTCTCGCCATAAATCGTCCCGCCCTTGGCACCGCCGCCGGCCATCCACATCGTCGTGCAACGCGGATGATGATCGCGACCATAGTTGGATTTCGACAGCCCGCCTTGCGAATAGATCGTGCGACCAAATTCGCCGCCCCAAATGATCAAGGTCTCGTCAAATAACCCGCGAGCCTTCAAGTCCTGGATCAATCCCCAACAGGACTGGTCCACGTCCCGGCATTGGTCCGGCAGACGACCGGCCACGTTGCCGTGAGTATCCCAGTTGTTGAGGTAAATCTGAACGAATCGCACGCCACGTTCCACCAAACGCCGCGCCATCAAAACCGAGTTCGCAAACGTTCCCGCCTTCCGAGCGGCTTCGCCATAAAGTTGAAACGTATGCTCCGGTTCCGAAGCCAAGTCCGTCAGTTCCGGAACACTGGTCTGCATGCGATAGGCCAACTCGTATTGTTGAATCCGCGTCTTGATCTGCGGATCGCGCAGATGTTCGTATTGCAACTGATTGAGTTGGTTGATTCCGTCCAATGTATGCCGTCGAATTTCGGATGGGACTCCCGGCGGATTATTGATGTACAAAATGGGATCGCCAACCGAGCGGAAACTGACCCCCGCATGTTCACCTGGCAACATTCCGCTCGACCACAGCCGCGCGGAAATCGCCTGGACCTGTTCGGTGTTCGTTGGGTTGGCGACCATCACGACAAACGTCGGCAGGTTTTCATTCATCGAACCCAACCCGTAACTGGCCCAGGCCCCTAAACATGGCCGTCCGGTTACCTGATTGCCGGTCTGCATGAACGTGATGGCGGGCTCGTGATTGATGGCGTCCGTGTGAACGCTGCGCATGAAACAGACATCGTCCACCATTTTCCCCATGTGCGGCAGCAGTTCGCTGACCCACATCCCGCATTGCCCGTATTGTTGAAACTTGAACATCGAGGGAGCGATTGGAAAACGTGTCTGACCACTGGTCATGGTCGTCAAACGCTGCCCGTTTCGAATCGAATCGGGCAAATCCTTGTCGTACCAATCGTTCATCATCGGCTTGTAGTCGTAGAGATCCATTTGCGGCGGTCCGCCGACCATATGCAAGTAGATCACTTGTTTCGCTCGCGGCGCAAAATGAGGCCCGACTTGTCGAATGCCATCCTCGCTTCCCAAGTCAGGCAACCCTGGTTGGCCGACCCTTCCGCCGGTACCAGCCAACGCCGCCGAGCCCAACAAACTTTGCAACGCCGCCCATCCGATCGCATTGCCGCCTCGGCCTAAGAAATATCGCCGAGTCTCTTGTTGTTTATAAGCCGCGGCAGCAGATGGATGTTCGTTGGACATGTTGGACACCTCCGGTTGGTATCGGTTGGATTCAGTTGATTACGTTACAGGCCGCGTCCGACTTCGGACGCAGTCGTCGGGTTGGCACCTATTTGTTGACCACTTCGTCCAGGTTGAACAACTGGTTGATCAGCATCGTCCACGCCGCCAAGTTGGCCGAATCCAAGTCGGCCGAAGGTTTTGTGTAACCAACGTCGTTCAAAGCAATTGCCGAATCCGGGTTGGCCGCGTAATAGTTCTGCAAATGCTCCAGCGAGCTCCGCAATATGTCGCGTTCTTCGTCTTTGATCTCGCGACAAAGGACTCGCCAGGCTGCGGCGCCGATCTGCTGATCGACCAAGTTTTCGCGACCGACTTCCGCAGCAGGCAGTGAAACAGGCCGTTGTTCCATTTGCAAGATCTCGGCCGCCAAATGCCGCGCGGCTTCCAGCATCTGCGGATCATTGAGCGTCGCCAAGGCTTGAAGTGGTGTATTGGTTCGTTCGCGTCGGACGGTACATGCTTCCCTGCTCGGCGCGTTGAACACATCCATCGATGCGGGTGGCGCCGAGCGTTTCCAGATCGTGTACATGCTGCGGCGATACAAGCCTGCTCCGCGGTCTTCCACGTAATCGCGCGTGTTTGAACCGATCATGGCGACGGCTTCCCAGACACCGGGCGGCTGATAGGGTCGAACACTCGGGCCGCCAATATCCGGCACCAGCATCCCGCTGGCTGCAAGCACGAAGTCGCGGACCATTTCCGCATCCATGCGAAAGCGCGGACCACGTGACAACCAAATATTGTCGGGGTCGGCGGCAAGTTTTTCTTCGGACACTTGGGCACTTTGCCGGTAGGTGGAGCTTAGATAAATCCGCTTGAAAAAGGCCTTGACGTCCCAATCCTCTTCGCGAAACTGGACCGCCAAATAGTCGAGCAATTCGGGATGCGACGGCAGGCCTCCCGTCAGGCCAAAGTCTCCGCTGCTGCCCACCAAACCTTGGCCGAACGTCGACTGCCAGAACTGATTGACGGTCACTCGAGTCGTTAGCGGATGTTCCGGAGCGACCAACCATTGTGCCAAACCCAATCGATTTTTCGGCAATTGGTCCGACATCGCAGGCAACATCGCCGGAGTATTCGCAGACACCTGGTCGCGTCGTTGTTCGTAATGCCCACGGTTTAGCACATAAGCCGTTGGAGTTTGGTCGGTTCGTTCTTGCATCACTTGCGCCAAGGTGCCGCGCGTTCGCATCTGCGACTCTTCAGCTTCCAGTTGGGCAATTTCGGTACTAAGCTGTTGATGTTCGCTGTCCAATCGAGCCAAGTAGCGATTCAAAGCCAATTCGGCGAGTTCACCTTCCAGCAATGGTTGATCGGCGGCTTTCGGCGCCAACAGGCCGGCACGTAGTGCTTCTAGTTGTTTCTGTTGGACAAGATCGCTGATTTCATTGGTTGTGATCTGTCGCTTGTACAATCGCAAATCATCCAAGGCCAACTTGTCCATCGCGCGACCTCCGTGACGATGGAACAAGATCAAGTCCAGATCGTTGCGGATCGAGGCCTGCAACGTGTCGTTCTGGGTTGAAGTCGCCACCGGGCGACCCGCCACGTAAATCTTCAAGCCAGCGGCTTTTTGGGAGCCGTCATAAGTGATGGCGACATGATGCCACTGGTCGGACGGTAACGGATCATTGGTAACCACCTTCACCGCATTGACGGGCCAATCGTGAATCAAATGCATGCCAATTCGTCCGCCTTCGCTCCACAAGTCCCAGCCGCGGAAACCAGAGCCTTCAGCCATTTTCGACAACAGCGCCCCACTGTTGGCACCACCGCTGAAACGAATCCAAGCCGTCAGACTAAACGGACGATCACCTTCAAGATCTCCGACGGCTGGGAACCGCGGAGACCCACCGGCC
>JAUXWY010000198.1 GCA_030681235.1 Pirellulaceae bacterium
GCGAAGCTCAAGAATCGGCCCATCTTTCGGTTAGCGAACCGCATGCCAATCAAGACAGCCTCGCGGCAGCTCCATGCCTACTCATCCAAATCAGGCTTACTCATGGGTCTTTCTTGAACGCTTGAGCGGCATGCCGTTCAAAACCGCCGATAGGCAACTCCATGCCCTAATCCTTCGATTGATCGTCACTCGGGGCCTTCTTTAAGCAAATTAACAAAATAGTCCGTGATGTCGGTTCTCTCGCGAAGTTTTCGATAAAACTAATCAAACTAAGAGGAATTTCAACTAGGCGAAACACGAAGTCGTTATCGAGTGGGAACCCAACATGGACAGTCACGGTTCGGTTCGTCTCGTCAAGTTGAATATCTTCGAGACGGCAATTCCAGGCACCACCGATTGCGCCACTTAGCCAGTTCGTCAACCAACGGCAAACGATCTTTTTCTTCAGACGGGACTGGCAGAAATGATGAAGAAGCGACGCGAACGGGGCTCGAACCCGCAACCTCTGGATCGACAGTCCAGTGCTCTAACCAATTGAGCTACCGCGCCAAATTTGCTTTTCAAAAAAACTCTGACGAGCGTTTTCGGCTCGAACAGCGTGCCCCCAACTTCCGAGAACATAATCGTTCCGAAAGGTTCGCCGATTTAACTAAAACCTCAAAAAATTATCAAGGGGGTGCTCGGTATTTTTTGCCGGTGCGGCGATCTTTCCGGGCCAGAACTGGCCAATCGGCATGCTTGGCAACGTTCGGAGACGAATTTAGTGCAATTCTGGGCCCGGTTCATGCCCCAACCTCCGGACGGCGGCCAAGTCACGAACCGCAGCGTCGGAGTCCGACTGGGCCTCCGCCAACATGGCCCGGTGATAGTGGAACACCGCCAGCGCCTCGTCGAAGGTCGCCTCTTGTTGCCGGATGCTACGAACATCGACAATCGCCGGCGAGTTGGCCAAGCCCGAATCGAGGGTGATGGCGCGGGCTAGGTAGGCCGCTTGGATCGCCGCGTTCAAGTCCGTCTGGGCTCGTTTCCAACGGCGGGTCTTGGTCGCCAAGGCCCCGCGCGTGTCCAAATAACTGGCGATCTGGAGAAGTTGCTGAGCCACGACCTGCGGCGATAGATCGAGCTCCGTGTGATCCAAACCGATGGTCGCTCGGATGGCTTTGTTGCTGAATTCGCGACGACCCAAATCGTCGTCGACATCTTGGGAAAGTATGGCTGCCTGCCCATACAACAGCCGTAACATGGATTGGATTTCTAACACGTTGCTTCGCACTTGCCGCAGTGCTGCGGGTTCTTCCGCGTCGGGCCATTTCGGTTGGCTCATCCAATGGCCAAGTCGTTCCGACAATTGCTGGTTTTCTTCTGCGAAACGCTGCTCCAAACTGCGAACCGCCGCTCGGATAATGGCCAAGCCTTCCTCACTTCGACCAACAATCCGCAACGAGTGCGAACGATAGATGGCGAATTGATCCTCTAACCCGGTTTGCCGCAACGTCGTGTTGATCTCACGCCAACGCGAGTCCAAATCGCGATCCGATAAATAGGCCGCGTAGGCGAGCGAGTTGGTCCAAACGAGGCGTTCGTAGGCCGAAAGCTCGACGGGTTTAGCCGCCTCTTTGTCGACATCTTGATCCCGGACTTCGGTCTTGGGATTGCGGCTCTCTTCAAATTCACGGTAGGCTTGCTGCAACTGATGGTAGGCCATTTCGTGAAGGTGCAGGCGATGAAACGCACCGGCCAGTCTTTGTCGTTGGCCGGGTTTCAAGTCTTTGTTGGCCGAGAGGGCGTGTGCTGCGGTCGAAGCTTGTTCGGAAGCCTTATTCTCAATGAGTGTTTCGATAAAAGCCAATTGCAAGCCAAGGTTCTCGGGATCTGCGGACGCCAACGGCTCTATTTGTTGTTGTGCTGTCGCCGCGTTTCCATTGGATGCTTGTTCGGCCGCCCACGCCAAGCGCCATTGCTTGATTTCGTGTGGGAGCCGTTGCACCACCAAAACAATGAACGCCAGCAAAATCCCGAGCCACCAATATCGAAGCCAAGCACTCAACTTCCCGTCCCTCCCGTTTGGGGATCCAAATCGCGAATGGTTTCCAAGAGGGTGCGTTTGATCTCGTCCAGGCGATCCTGGTCGGCAATCTTGATGCCGGCCGCGTCCGTCACGTAAAACACGACCACGACTTGGTCCAGATGAGAGGCGATTTTCGCAAATCGGATATCCAATCCCAGTTGATACAACGTCTTGGCGATCGCATAAATGAGCAGTGGGTGATCGTCGGAAAATACATCGATCACGTTGGCGTGCTCGGCCGTTTCATGATCCAGAATCACCTTCGCTCGTTGCCAGGAAAACTCGGGTTCGCGTTCCTTGACGCCCCAGAGTTTTCGCGGACGCACCAATTCATCCACCGGTTGAACAACGATTCGTTGCGCAGCCTCGCGGATTTGTGCGAAGCGATCTTCAGACGGCGGCCCGGTAAAATCATGATCGTTGAGCACAAACGAATACCAGGCCAGTTGGTTGGGTAATAACTCGATCCTGGCCGCCAAGATCGACAACCCCAAGCGAACGAAGACACCCAACAGGCGGTAAAAGGCTCCCGATACTCGTTGTTGGTGTTTGCCCAAAGTGACCTCGATCAAGCCTGGCTCGTTAAGCGCCCGAGTGTGGACGGACACCTGGCTTGGTTGAAGTCGTGCGACCTC
This sequence comes from Pirellulaceae bacterium, assembly GCA_030681235.1. Lineage (GTDB taxonomy): Bacteria > Planctomycetota > Planctomycetia > Pirellulales > Pirellulaceae > M30B19. The sequence goes on from JAUXWY010000198.1 coordinate 2,704, forward strand.
CAACAAGTTGTTGGCCAAGTTCTCGGGATCCTGGCCGCGAAAGTTCTCTTTGGCGATCCGCCCCACGCTGGTCGCCATCCAAGATTGCAAATCATCGGGGGCCAGATTGATCAGCGTGGAACGAATCTGGTCGGCGCGTTCCCGAGTTTGCTCAGGATTTTGTTGATCGGCGAACCAGGCGTCGACGCGATAAAACAACTCGGTCATTAGGCTCCGCCGCCATTCGTTGAATCCACCGGGCGCGACCGCCGCCATATCCGCACAAGTGAGCGTGAACAGCATCCGAAGCATTTGCGGCGAGCCAACTTCCTGCGCCAATTGTTGGATCACTTGGCGATCGGTGATGTCACGTCGAAACGCCAACGTGGACATTAGCAAATGCTGCCGTACGAGGAGTGTGATGGCCTCGGTTTCTTCGCTATTGAGCCCCAAACGATCGGCCGTCTGCTCGGCCAATTCGGCGCCCACTTCACTGTGATCGCCGGTATAGCCCTTGCCAACATCGTGGAGCAAGACAGCCAAGTGCAACAAATCTTTGCGTTGGACTTCTCGATACGCTTGTCCCACGGGAGTTTGATCGTCTTGATACCCCGCGATAATCTCGACCGCAATCAACGTGTGTTCGTC
>JAUXWY010000203.1 GCA_030681235.1 Pirellulaceae bacterium
GAATTTCTCACGCCAGGTGGGCTTATGAAGGTAACACGACGATTGTATCAACCGGATGCTGGCGGAGCGTGCTATGTTCCTTTAGACTCGGCCTGGGGCATGGAACATCAATTCGCCACCGTGGAGGTTCGTGACGCGGCGCTTCCTTGCGTTGCCAATGGGCGGCAGGGTTCTTTGTCATCGTCTTGGGCGACGTTCGCCACCGTTGTGCACAGAGAACCATGTCTAACAACGAAATCTCCCGGGCGATCTGCTACAATCTTCGCGATCCAACTTGATCGGCGCAATCAAACAAGATCACAGCGAACGGGAGCCAAGCCCAATGAAACGTGATGTCGGTTCAACAAATTCACCGGTAAACTTTTTTTGCAATCTCCGCGACGGATTCTTGTTTGGGCTGGGACTGTTCTTCGTGGTTCCCGCGTTCTGTCCCGCTCAAGATCAACGATCACCCAATGCTGCGACCGTCGCCAACCGAAACGTGTCCGCTGACGAGCCAGCCTCGCCAAACATTTTGTTCGCCATCGCCGACGATTGGGGCGTTCATGCAGGAGCTTACAATACGCCTTGGATCAGAACGCCGACGTTCGACAAATTGGCCGCCGAGGGGATTCTCTTCCGCAATGCCTACACGCCGATGGCCAAGTGTGCACCATCGCGAGCCATCATCCTCACTGGTCGGCATCTTTGGCAACTGAAAGAAGCCGGCAACCACATGTGCTTCTTTCCGGAGCAGTTCAAGACCTGGCCCGAGGTCCTACGCGAACAGAGCTGGCATACCGGTATCACGGGCAAAGATTGGGGGCCGGGGATTGCCCTCGATGCCAATGGCCTGAAACGAAATCTCTGCGGCATTCCGATCAATCGACATCAAGCAAACCCGCCGGCAAATGAGATCAGCCGTCATGACTACGCGGCGAACTTCAACGACTTTTTGGATGACGTACCGCAAGGCCGACCGTGGTGTTTCTGGTACTCGTCACTGGAACCCCATCGAGGGTACGAGTTTCAATCGGGTGTCAAAAAGAACGGGCGCCAGTTGACCGACATCGATCGTGTCCCTAATTATTGGCCCGACAGCGAAACCGTTCGGCATGACATGCTGGATTACGCCATGGAAGTGGAGCACACCGACCGCCATTTGCAACGAATGCTGGACGAATTGGACAAACGAGGTTTGAGCGACAACACGATTGTTATTTTTACTTCAGATCACGGCATGCCTTTTCCTCGCGTCAAAGGATATGCCTACCGAGACTCGAATCAAGTGCCACTGGCGATCCGCTGGCCCAAAGGAATCACTAAACCCGGCCGAGTCGTGGATGATTTTGTGGACTTTACCGATATCGCACCCACACTATTGGAACTGGCCGGCATTGATCCTGCGTCGGCCGGGATGCAGCCGATTTCGGGCCAGTCATGGAAGCCGATCTTTGTGAGTGATCGGTCAGGCCAAGTGATTCCCGAGCGCGATCACGTGCTGATCGGGAAAGAGCGAACCGATGTCGGACGCCCAAACAATCAGGGCTACCCAATTCGTGGCCTGATTCGCGATGACTTTTTGCTGGTGCTGAATTTTGAACCCGATCGCTGGCCGGCTGGAAATCCAGAAACAGGTTATCTCGATACCGACGGCAGTCCCACCAAAACAGCGATTCTGAAATTGGGCAGACACGATCGGACGAATCAGTTTTGGCAACTCAATTTTGGAAAACGCCCCGAGGCCGAATTGTTCGACTTGGCCTCCGACCCGGATTGCGTCAACAACTTGGCAGACACGGCGGATCATCGAGCGCGAATGGAGGCGATGACACAATTTTTGAAAAAGAAGTTGGTCGCCCAAGGCGACCCTCGACTGCTGGGTAATGGCCAGGTGTTTGAGTCGTATCCGCCAACGCAAGGCAAAGACTACTACGAGAACTATCTTGAAGGTCGCGAAAAAAAAGCGGGCTGGGTCAATCCAGATGACTACGAACCACCGATCAAATGATCGAACAGGAATTTGGGACAAGGGAATTTAGGACAAGGGAATGAAGACACGGAGAATCGAAAAGCAATTGGTCGATGTATTGCGGTGATAGGATGTTGTGTTTCGTGTGGTTGGTCAGCGGTGTTAGGATTTGTTTCTCTCTGACTCTTAAATCGTTAGCCGATCCGATTGCTCTCATTTCTTCCGACAATTGCATTCATTGGATTTCATGAATGTCTTCAAATTCCCTTGTCCCAAATTCCCTTGTCCAAATTCATTTGACAGTTACGATCGCGCCCACGAGATCACCGACATCTCCCTGGCGGCCCAGCAGTTGGTGCTTCAATGCTCGGGCGACTGTCGCGAGATACTATCGGGGCAGCGGATATGGGGTGGTTAGTAATGGGTGTCCTTCCGAAAACGGGGAATTTAGGACAAGGGAATTTAGGACAAGGGAATGAAGACACGGAGAATCGAAAAGCAATTGGTCGATGTATTGCGGTGATAGGATGTTGTGTTTCGTGTGGTTGGTCAGCGGTGTTAGGATTTGTTTCTC
>JAUXWY010000215.1 GCA_030681235.1 Pirellulaceae bacterium
TCACCAAAACATTGCGACAACGACCGAACGTTATGGCTGTTGTGGAATCACTTGAACATTATCAAAAAACGACTCGCTTGTTGAATACAAATACAGTCCCGGACTTCCCGTTGAATTTGGGTTCGGATCTTTTGCTACCAAAGTCCAATCCTCTGGTTCAGTAGAATCTCGTTCCCATACTTTGCCTTTGACCTGAGCCACGCCGTCCTGTATTTCGACCAGCAGTTTGAGACGATACCAGGCTCCTGGCTTCACGTTGAACTTCATGCTGGTGTTCAACCGGAGGTGAGCTCCCCAAGTATCGATGGTCAAGCGATTCGCATTTCCGTCCAAGATCAAGTTGTAGCGTTGGCAGGTCACACCGACTCGGGATAAGCGTCGGTTGACTTCGACCAATTTGGCATCCGCTTGGATCGTGTAGCCGGACATTTCATCTGGCCCGATATGAATCCAGATGCTCGGACGATCCGGAGCTGGAGCACTTCGCATCGCGATAGTCCCATCCACTTCGATCGGTCGCAAACGTGAAAAGGCTCGCAACCATGTCGGCGGCACTTTCGTTTCGGAAAAGCCCTCGAAGTCCCATTTCCATTTGTCAGGGCTTGGAAACGTTCTAATTCTCGCGATAGCCTTCAACTCACCCTGGGCTACGACGACTCGACCGCCGTAGTCCTTGTCGCCAGAACCTGCGGTAAACGTCATGCCTTCGGCTTTCCCATCGCCCAAGTCTTCTGCCGTCAGTGAAACGTTGTCCAGTTCGCCGATCAATCGCCCATTGGCATCATACCCGATCACCTTAAACGACTGAGATTGACCAGGGAATAATTTCACTTCGTAAGGAACTACTTTGATATGTGCCAGTTCCCCGATCGGGCTCTCCTCGGCCAAAGGTGGAACCGGTGAGCTGGTGCCTTTCCATTCCTTCTCGCCCAAGCAAATGGTGCGATCGCGACTTACAATCACAACACGCCCCCGCGAAATCGCCGGAGACGCATAGATCTCGTCAAACCCAGGCGCGGAGGTGCCATGCAACTCGACATGTGAGAGTATTTCGCAACCCTCGCGACTCGGCTTCAAAATGTGAACGTTGCCGTTGACTTCCGTCGCATAGATTTTTCCGTCGGCCCAAACGGGTCCCGATTTCCCGACGGTACCAAGATTGTGAGTCCATAACTCTTGTCCCGTTTTCGAGTCGTGAGCGTGGAGCGTTCCGGTGTCCGATAGCACATAAAGAATTCCGTCATGGACCAACAGGCCACAATAACCGGCCTTCACACCGTCGACACGCCATACACTATGGGTCTTGGTAATGTCGCCTTCGCCTACAGCATTGATGCATTGAATCCGGCCAAATTCTTGGTTGTCGATATTGTCTTCGCCATGGCAAGCATAAACGTAATCGCCATCGACCACGACCGTCGCGTTCAAACCGCGGAGCGACATCTTGAAGTTCCAGACCATTTTTCCGGTCCGAGCGTTCATGGCCGATACACTTCCGTCGCTGTCACCGAAAATCAACAACCGTTGCCCATTGATGACTCGCACCACCGGCATCGAACAATTCGAGTCAAGCGGTCGGCCTGGTGTGCTCGCGACCCAAAGCAATTCGCCAGTTCGCTTGTCAAACGCGTAAAATGAGTTCGCTGGAACGGGACCCTTGGTTTCTCCCCAATTGGTCGTCAAGAAACTGACGATCACTCGATCTTCGTCAACAATGGGAGTCTGATTACGACCACCGTACCCCGAGATCTTGCCGTAGTCTTCGAATAAAGACCGTTGCCAGACGACCTTCCCATCGGGCGCGTAGCAGCGGAACAATCCGGAAACCGAGTGCATGAAGACGTTACCAGTTTCCGTATCCCCAGTCATACTGGACCAACCGACGCGAGGCGCCGGAACGTCGGTTTGAAACACGTTGAACTTATCCCGCCACAGCAGCTCGCCTGTCTCGAGATCCCAACACACGACTTGTTCGCCGGCGTTGATTTTCTCGCTGGGAATATTGATGTTGTCACTCGTTCGGCAGTTCAAATAAACCCTGCCGTTGAGAATCACCGGAGTGGCGCGGCCGCCAATTTCGCTGGTCCAGAGCACGTTCCGATTCGTTTTCAGATCCCAACTTTCGATCAAGTTGGTCTCGCGACTAATCCCGGATTGATCGGCGCCTCGCCAATACGCCCAGTCGTCGGCCAGGACGGAACCTGAGTTGACGAACGAAAGCGCCGTGGCGCAACCGATAAACATGAACGTGTGCATTTTGGAGTTCATTGCCATCATAGTTCGTTTCGACTCCCAAGAAGGGCAAATAGGGTTGGTCTTGAGCATGAGGTCAGGCCATCGTGACCCGTTCTACAATTTGGTTGGGTTCGGTACGTCGCCGTAAACTTCTTGTGGGTCGAATACCTTCGAATGTTCCTCGAATATCAGTTGTCGCGGTTGATCGCCGTCTTGCGGCCCAACTGGGACGCTGCGATAGAAACACGACCGATAGCCCACATGGCAACTGGCGGCTCGCCCGGAGACCTGCACTCGGAGCCAAACGGCATCTTGATCGTCATCGATCCGCAATTCGCGAACTTTTTGGACCATGCCGCTGGTGGCCCCTTTGTGCCAAAGCGCGTTCCGACTCCGGCTGAAGTACACGGCTTCGCCCAATTCGATCGTTTGTTGTAACGCCACACGATTCATAAAGCCGTGCATCAGCAATTCTCCGGAATCGTAATCCGTGGTGACGACCGGGATCAGGCCCAGCGCGTCGAACTTGGGAGCCAACTCGCGGCCTTCTTCGACCTGCTCCACCGAGACTCGTTCTGCAAACATCTGCATGTGCTCGAAACTTCTTCCAAAAAATCGCCAGCTCGAAGACTGCTTGGACAAAAAAAGTGTGGACGCCAACAACTCGGTCCAATCACCCATCGCATCAGCCGCCCGCTCCCGCCCGAGGTCGAACGCCAGTTTGCATCGGGCTTTTGAATGCCTTGTCGGGCCCATTGTAACCCTGGCAAGCGTGGCCTGCCAGTCTTCCGGGCGACCGATACGATCGATACGTTCGCCCCGACCAGAACCGCTCGTCGCCGTCGCTGGGTTTCTGAAGACGACCTTATGAGGAGTGAGTGCCTTTGGCTCGTCCTAACCGGCATTTATGGGCTGCGAGCGCAAGCAACTACGGTCGGTTGTCGAATAGATGTATGGACGGCGGGCGTCTCGGGTGGTTGGTCGGTATGTTCCTGCGGTCGGCGGCGTGCCATGGAGGATAGCGGATGCTTTTCGGGCTACTTTTTCGCAAAGAATTCCTGTTGTTGGCGGGGATTACCGCTGCATTTACCGTCCCAATGTTTCGCAGTGGCGAGCTATCGGTCGGCAAGCTCTTGCATTGGGCCGCTGAGGGGATCGCTCCGGCCGAGCAACCGAAACAGGCTCCCGACCCGAATTTTGGCGTCTGGACCCCAGGTTTACCGCCTTCTGCTTCATCCTCTTTGGTGCCGGTATCCACGGATTCGAAAAACGGTCTGATGAAGTTTCTGGAGTCGATTTTCGAGGTCCAAACGATCTCTGAGAGTCAAAAAACGGACTCCGCGATCGCGCAACAATCTGTAACATCAGCGGCACGTTCCACGCCGACCGGTCCGATCGGAATTCCGACCGTTGCACCGTTTTCGAACAATGCGGCAAACGCTTCACCGAGCACCTCGCCACCGGCCCCGTCCAGCAACGAATTTCGGCCCATTTGGATTCCAGTCAATGATCTCCGGGAAGTCATTCGTTTTGATGTGTCGCCGTATTGGGTCCAGCAACGATGGCAACCGGCGTCGCAATTGGACTTGGACCAAGACGGTTACTATGGCTTTCGAGTCCCATTGATGACGGATCATCGGGTGGGACAACTCAACGGGGCGTTGACGTTCTATTTCGATGCAGATGCGGTCGTTCAACGAATCCAATTTCAAGGATTCGCAGCAGAAATCGCTCCGTTGCAAAACTTACTGACGCAGTATTTCCGCTTCGAAGCGGTGCCCGATCGGCAAATGTTGATGGCGCCCATTCATCAAAATGTGGCTCGAGGCATGTTTCGATACACGGAACCAGTCGTCGAAATACCCGGTCAAGCCAACCGAGTCCGAGAGGTTGCCTTCGAGGTCAATAGCACGCAAGGCAAGTATCAATTAAGCGAGGCCTACCGGCAGTTGGCCGTCCAATAGGAGACAAGTCTAAACGGGGCCGAACACCGCAACGGCAACGTTCGACTTCCCATTTCGTGGTTCTTTTTGACGGTTCTTCGACTTCGTTATGGCGCTCGCGGCGACTGGGATGAATTTTGGACACTGTTCAGAATTGTGAAACGGGTTAGAATTCCGACGGTTTAACAAATGCCTTGCGCTGTCGAGGCGAACCGTTCTTGGAGGACCTCGCCTGCGATGATAGCCAGCAAAACTAGCCAACTTGACGACAGTCAGCGCATTGTCATCACCGGTGTGGGACTGGCGGCTCCCAATGGCGACGATTTGGGTCAATTCCGCAGTGCGCTGTTAGAAGGCAAAAGTGGCGTTGTTCCGTACGAAATCAGGTACTTTGGCAAGACCATCGCAGGCGTCTGCAACTATGACGCCTTGCGATACCAGAAACGAAAAGAGCTGCGGCGGGGGACTCGGGCCGGTTCGATCGGCATTTATGCCGCGAGCGAGGCGGTCAAAGACAGCGGGATCGATTTGGAGAACTTCGATCGGTCCACGGTCGGCGTCTACATTGGCGTGACCGAACACGGCAACGTCGAAACCGAGTCCGAAATTTTTATCATTAGCGGCTACAATTACGACACCAGCGTCTGGTCGCACCATCATAATCCCCGCACCGTCGCAAATAATCCAGCCGGCGAGATCGCGCTCACGTTGCAGATCACGGGTCCCCATTACACGCTGGGCGCCGCCTGTGCTGCCGGGAATGTCGGCTTGATCCAGGCCGCGCAAATGCTGCGCCTGGGTGAATGCGATTTGGCGTTGGCGGGCGGAGTTTCCGAGAGCATTCATACGTTTGGAATTTTTGCCGGTTTCGCCAGCCAGGGGGCATTGGCTACTCACGAAGATCCAACCAAAGCGTCCCGTCCGTTCGACCTCAAACGGACCGGGATTGTGGTGGCCGAGGGTAGTTGCATCTACACGGTCGAGCGGTTGGCGGATGCAAAAGCGCGCGGCGCGAAAATTTACGGCGAATTGGTCGGGTACGCGATCAATACCGATGCGACGGACTTTGTACTGCCCAATCCCGAACGGCAGGCCCAGTGCGTGCAGAAAGCCTTGGCCCGGGCTGGGTTAAATCCCGAAGACATCGATATTGTGAGCACGCATGCGACGGGAACATCCAACGGCGATTCGCTGGAGTGCGAGGCCCTCCGGAATGTCTTTCGCCACTCCGATCGGACTCATTTCAATAATACAAAGAGCTTTATTGGCCACTGCATGGGGGCCGCTGGGGCGTTGGAGTTGGCTGGGAATCTGCCGTCGTTTCGCGATGGTGTCGTCCATCCCTCGATCAATGTGGACGATTTGGACCCGGAATGCGACCTGCCGAACTTGGTGTTGGGCTCGCCCCGCGAAATTGGCCCAGTTCGGCGAATTTTGAATAATTCGTTTGGAATGCTGGGTATCAACTCGGTCGTCATTATTGAAGATCTAGGACAGCAAGGCCACTAGAGAAAGCCTGGTTAATTTGCATAATAGTTCCGATTGGCGTTGGGGCCGTTTGGCACCCGCAGTCGAAACTCAGTTCGAGATGCATTGCGGGGTTTTGTTGCTGGGCGTTGCTCAGGGGTTGTGGTCGATACGGTATTTTTTGGGACAAAGGAGAATTTGGGACATGGCTCCAGAGGAAATTCGAGAAGTCATCATCGAAATTCTGGGCGATATCGCCCCTGACGAAGATTTGGGTTCGTTGGACGATGCGGTGGCTTTTCGCGAACAATTGGAGCTGGACAGCATGGATTTCTTGGACATCGTGATGGAGCTGCGGAAGCGGTATCGTGTTCAAATCCCTGAAGACGAATATGTTCAATTGGCGTCGATGCGCAGCACGGTCAGTTATTTGACGCCCAAAATGTCGGAAGTTGCGAAGTAGGTCGCATCCGTACCCAGTTCGACTGTCTCAACGTTCCGAATCAACACCCGCCATGACCGAAGCTTACGATACGCTGATTATCGGTGCGGGCATGAGCGGCCTAGCGGCGGGGATTCGGCTGGCCTACTACGATCAAAGTGTGGCCATTCTCGAACGTCACAAGACGATTGGCGGTCTCAATTCTTTCTATCGCGCCGGTGGCCGCGATTACGACGTGGGGTTGCACGCGGTCACAAACTTCACGCCGAAGGGTGCCAAGAAAGGTCCCTTGTCGCGATTGTTGCGTCAGTTGCGATTTCAATGGGAAGATTTTGCCCTCGCGCCGCAACAGCAGTCTCGCATTGCCTTCCCGGGCGTCGATCTGGCGTTCTCCAATGATATTCGCTTGTTGGAATCGGAAATCGCACGTTGCTTCCCGCATCAGGTCGCTGCGTTTGCCAACCTGCGATCGCAGGTCCTGGAGTACGACGATTTGGACCAAGCGGCGTTTGATATTTCAACGCGAAAGGTGCTGGGTCAGATCTTCTCGGACCCGTTGTTGATCGAAATGTTGCTGTGTCCTCTGATGTGGTACGGCAACGCCCGAGTTCATGACATGGACTGGGGACAATTCTGCATCATGTTTCGCAGCATATTCCTCGAAGGGTTCGCGCGACCGATCCGCGGTGTCCGCTTGATCTTGAAGCACTTGGTCAAGAAGTTCCGTTCGCTCGGAGGGCAACTGTTGCTGCGGCACGGTGTCAAAGAAATCGTGAGCGAGCAGGGCAGGGCGGTAGGAGTCATTTTAGACGACGGTCGCGAGATTCAAGCCAAACGCATCTTGTCGTCGGCTGGTTGGGTGGAAACCCAGCGCATGATGGGGCAAACGGACGAAGTGGTCGACGAAGAAACGGGTCAATTGACTTTCATCGAGACAATCACCACCTTGAATTGCCAACCGGCCAAATTGGGGCTTTCCGATACGATCGTGTTCTACAACGATAGCGATCGTTTTGATTGGCGCCCGCCCCATCACGATCTGTGCGACCTGAGGACCGGTGTGGTTTGTTCGCCGAACAACTATCAATACGACGATCATGAACAACTGTCAGACGGCATTATCCGCATCACCTCGATTGCCAACTTTGATCGGTGGAGTAGCCTTTCGGAGGCCGACTATCGCCGCGAAAAGATGGTATGGTACGACCGGTCGAGTGACAGTGCCGTCCGATTCGTACCCGAGTTTCGCCACCACGCGATCGACACCGACATGTTCACGCCCAAGACCATTCGGCGATTTACTTGGCACGACAACGGCGCTGTTTACGGCGCTCCTAAAAAGCGGCTGGATGGGCGAACTCAGTTGGAAAACGTCTTTATCTGCGGTACCGACCAGGGATTTGTGGGTATCATCGGAGCGATCATCAGTGGGATTTCGATCGCCAATCAATATTGTCTCAAGTAGCATTTTGTTTTTGTGAGGCCCAATCATGCCAAAAGATTTTCTCAAGGATGTGAAAGATCGTTACGACGTTGTGGTGATCGGCAGCGGGCTTGGCGGCATGACGACGGCCAACATCTTGGCTCGAAGTGGCCGCCGTGTGTTGTTGTTAGAACAACACTACAAGTTAGGTGGTTTAGCGACATGGTTCAAACGCCCGGGTGGGCATATCTTCGATATCTCTTTGCATGGTTTTCCCTACGGGATGGTCAAGAGCTGCAAACGATATTGGTCGGCCGAGATCGCCGACTCGATTGTCCCGCTGGACGGAGTGCGATTCGACAACCCCATGTTTTCGCTCACTACGAAATACAATCGGGAAGATTTCACTCAGTTGCTGCAGAGCAAGTTTGGAATTTCTCCACAGACGATCCAAGAGTTCTTCGACACGGCGCGCGGCATGAACTTCTATGACGAGCAAGAGACGACGACGGGCCAGCTCTTTCAGAAGTTCTTTCCTGATCGTGAAGATGTGGTTCGTCTGTTGATGGAGCCGATCACTTACGCCAACGGTTCGACATTGGAAGATCCGGCGATCACCTATGGAATTGTGTTTTCGAATTTCATGTCGAAAGGAGTCTACGTCTTTCGCGGGGGTACGGATCGCCTGATCAAGCTGATGCAGAAGGAACTGGAAGCCAATGGAGTCGACATCGCCATCAATAGCCCGGCAGAAAAAGTTATCTTGGATGGTGGCAAGGTTGCCGGAGTGAAAGTGGGGGGGCGAACGATCCAAGCATCCGCAGTGGTTTCCAACGCCAACCTGAAAAACACATTGTTTGGATTGGTCGGCGAGGAATACTTGGACCGTAACTTTTGCGATCAGGCCCGCGCGGTACGTGTCAATAACTCAAGTACCCAGGTGTACATGGCGTTGGCCCCCGGTGAGACGGTGGACCGATCGACGGGCGATCTGTTGTTCAGCTCGACGGCGTCGAGATTTCAAACCGACTTGTTGCTGAGTCGAAACATCACCAGCCGCACGTTTAGTTTTTACTATCCTGACATGCGACCGGATACCAAACCACGGCATTTGGTTGTTTCCAGCACCAATGCTCGGTGGGAAGATTGGGCGAACTTGGACGAAGAGTCTTATCAAGCCAGTAAACAAGATCTGATCGAAACGACGTTGGACGCCTTGGAGAAGTACTTGCCCAATTGTCGCGAAAGAATCGTCCATGCCGAAGCTGCCACTCCACGAACGTTTCATCACTACACGATGCATCATCACGGCGCGAGTTTCGGCACAAAATTTGAAGGCTTGGGTGTGAGCCGCGATTTGCCGCAACAGATCCCGGGTCTTTATCACGCCGGTAGTGTCGGGATCATCATGTCGGGTTGGCTGGGAACGATCAATTACGGTGTGATTGTGTCGAACGACGTCGATAATTACTTGATGTCAGCAGCGTCGCGCACGACGGCAGCGGCCCAATAGGCATCGGACGATACAAAGGCAATTCAGCAGGCGCTGGTGTACCGGCTTCAGCCGGCGGGAGGTGCGGAAAAGGTCTTTATCAGCACTCCGGCGGCTGAAGCCCAATACCGCTAAGTTAAGCGGCCCGGATGGCAGCGGTACCGGCGCGTGGTTGGGCGAGAATCAGACCGAACACGCGCCGCTAAGCGTTTCTAGTTCATAA
>JAUXWY010000238.1 GCA_030681235.1 Pirellulaceae bacterium
AGCCGGTACACCAGCGCTTGCTAAACCGGATCGGTTTCGAATTCTCGGAACTTCGAACCTTAGAATTCTGGACCGGGGCTTGGGGTTGGCTTACACTTGATGGTGAACTCGGCCAAAGAATAGAAAACGCCTGTGAAGAAAAGCTTGAGCTCTGAAATGGTGCAAATATTGCGAGTGTTTGATGCGGCTGTGCGGTCAGCCAAAGTCTGGGCGTGTATCGCCGGGCTTTGTATCCCTGGTGTCAGTTGCTTGGACCCGGTGGTCGCCGGGTTCGGCGAGTGTGTGACTCAGGAACTTTCCGATGCACCCGCCGCAGGTCAAGCGGTGATGCAAGACGACTGGGAAACCGACATCGACGTCGCCCTGGCAGCGGCCAAGAAAGACGGCAAACACTTGTTGCTGGACTTCACCGGCAGTGATTGGTGCCCACCCTGCATTCGGTTGGAGAACGAAGTGCTGTCGCAGGCGGCCTTTTTGCAAGAAGCCGCGAAAAATTTTCATTTGGTGAAGTTGGACTTCCCACAGAATCAATTGCTGGTGCCGGCCAAGCTGATGGAGAAGAACCAAGAATGGATGAAGCGATTGGGAGTGGACGGTTTTCCCACCCTGGTGCTGTTGGATTCACAGGAGCGGCCGTTTGGATTCATGGGCTATACGGCGGGCGGCCCCCCCGCATTCCTAGAACAATTGCAGCAGCGATTGGCGTCCAAAGCTCGCTTTGATCAACTTCAGCAACAGGCGATGGCCGCTGAAGGGGCCGAACGCGGACGGTTGCTCGATCAAGCGTTGGAGGCCTTGGATCTGACCATCGCCCAGACCCACTACAAAGAGTTGGTCGAAATGATTCTGGAATTGGATACCGCGCATCAGCTGGGCCTGCGCGAGAAATATCGTGGTGACTTGGACTCCGAACAACGGAAAGCCATCTTGGCCGACCTGTTGATGCTGGTTCGTCTGCGATCGCCAGAAGATGTCTTGGGATTGATCGATGCGATGTTGGTTGAAGTTCCGATGACGCCCCAATTGGAGTCCAGCGTGTTACAGATTCGTGTCGACTTGGAACGCAAGTCCGGACGATTGCCGGAAGCCGTGCGTTCGTTGGATCGCTTGGCAGAACTGTATGCTGAAGACAATGATGCGTGGCAACGAGTCATCGTCCGGAAGTTTTATCTGTTGCTGGGGCAACCGGACAAGGCTGACGCGATCGCGACGCTCGACACCGCGCTGCAAACGCGACCGAAGTCGCCGCGACTTTATCTGGCTCGGGGCGATTGGCAACAATCGCAAAAACAAATCGAACAAGCACTGTTCAGTTACGACCAAGGCACGGCGCAAGCGGCAAACACTCCGGACTTGCGTTGGGAGTTGGTTGCCGCAAAGGCCGACCTCCTGTTTGAAGCTGGCCAACAAGACCCGGCGATCGCGGAACTAGAAAGTTTTGCGGCCAACGAGCGGCTGCCCGCCGACTTGCGAGCGAAAGCCTTGGTTCACAAGGCCATCTTCTTGCGGCAACAGGGCAAGGACCGCGCGGCACTGTTGAGCGAGAACAAGGCGATCGGCATGATCGAATCCCCCAAACGCAAAGCGGAACTGGAGCGATTGATCCAAGAAGTCCGCGACAGCTTTTAAGGAGTAGCGGTCCGCGACACTACTTGAGGCGGGGAACGGCGACCGAAACTGGGATCAAATCGAACGACAGGTTCTTTTCGGTAGGGCCTTTGACCGTCCGTGGTTGAAAGAACGGTGCCACGCCGGGAATGTTGTCGATGACCTTGGCCTTGAACTTGTCGACAACATCTTGACTGGCGGGATTGATCGTAGGATTCCGAGAATCCGGGTTTTTGACGACCCAATCGAACGAACCCACACACACGATGCTTGAGTCGCGGTCGTGATAGGAATACGCTTCGAAGCCTTGGCGCCGGAGCAAATCCGCCAAGTAATTGGCGTTGGATTCGGCTTCCATCAACTTGCTTTCTGTAAGGCCCTTCCCGCTGCGAAGCAGGAAGTTGAATTCCTTCGTTTTGGCATCGATGTCGGCTTGATCGAAGGTGGTGTCGCCGGTGAAGGTGGCCACTTTGACCGTGTAGTTCTTGGGGTTGTCCAACAAACTGTACTTGTTGCCTTTGTTCATCTTGATCACCATTGGATCCACAACCTGTCGTTCGAAGAAGTCTTCGGGCAGCAGCGGATTAGGCACCACAAACGCGCCTCGCATTGGACCTAGGTTCTTGTTGGGCGCTCCTTCTTTCGAAACGGAGCGCACCCATTCGCGATAGCCGCTCATGCGTTGAAACGATCGGCTGTTTTCGGAGACGTGCAACGACTTTGGGAATAGCCGCTTGATCTCTTCGAGCGTTTTTTCGGCCCGCGGATCCTCGGCACTCGAAAAGTGCCCCACCAACACCGAGACATCGTCAAACCGCACCGGATTGGCCGCCCGCATTTTGGCGGGCGCTAGGTCGTACTGATCGACCAAGCCTTCGGATCGAGCTACCGAATAGCCCAACCCTTGAATTTCGTTGGTGTAATCAAACGAGTGCTCGTACAAATAGGCCTTGAACCCAATCGAACGCAACTCCTTGCACAAATCTTCTGCTTGACGGCGGCCTTCGCCCAGAAATGACGCGCACATGATCATCCATGGACCATCGGTCATTTCCAACGCGTAACCTTTTTCCGCCTCTTCGTGGTTCACACGGCGAAACGGACTCGTCAGGCGTTGGAACAAACGCGGCGGGGCCGGGGCCGCTTCCGTCGTCTGCTCTTGAGGTTTTGATCCTGGCAGCAGATTGCGAAACGGGGACTGTCCCCAACTAGGAACCGACAACAACACCAGCCACATTACCATCCCGACGCTGCAGGATTGTCGCAGAACCAACACGAGGGCTTCCTCTCACAAAAAAACTACTAGCGCTCCAGGGACACGATTATCCCGAAAAACGAACGAAGAGCGCCGACGGTCTTCCGGTGCGGACGGTAGCAAATCTCGTCGATCGCCAACAAGAGCACTTTACGGAAATTGCTATCAGTTGCGATAACTTCGGTGCGTGGCGATTTCGAGAACGATCTTGGTGCGGATCGAGTCCGTCGCTTGAATCTGGCGCGCCAAAGCGACTGACAAGTCGCTAGCAAACGCTTGTGATTCGCCGCTAACGAGCGACTCCACGGAAGCTCTTCCGTAACCCAAACTTTCTCCCGCGACGATTTCATAACGAAAGATCGAATACTGCGGATTGCTGGCCGCGCGGCTGACGACGTTGCCACTCAGCTTCCAGCCTTCCCCGTTGGGTGTGAGTTGCAAGTCGGAGAAAGTGTAGGGCCCGTCGGATTGCGGTTCGCCCAGCGGCGTGGCTAATTCGGGAAAAGACTTAAAAGACGGCACCGTCGATAGCTTGCGTTCAATTTCTGCCGCGTTGGGGTTGCCCATCACGGTCAGGTGGTTGCAAAATCGAATGTTGACCCACTCGTAATCCGAAAGAGCCTGACGATTCGGTAGGCACACGAAGTATCCGTTTTCGGTATCAATATCCACGATCGAGCACACATGTCCAAGATCATTCGTCCGAATAGTATCTTGGGGGCCCGATCGAAAAAACACACCTTGCAGCCACAAATTCGGAAAATCAACCATTCGAAAAGGTGGAAGTTGATTGGCGTTCCAGAAATCTTCCCGCATCCGTGCACGAGACTCCGCATCGGAATCTCTCGCTTCTTTTGCAAAGCTCTTGACCCACTGGTACAAGAATGAACTGATTCCAAGAAATAGTATCAACGCCAAAACCACCAGGTCACGGAGTCGAGTGCGTCGCGGCGATTCCGGGGCATTGGTCATGGATTAACACTTCCAAAAAAGACGACGGCTCACGAACCGCGAGCAAGCACTTTGGCCAACTTCAACACACGCTCAAAGTGTGGCTTGCTAACGGATTGAACGCTCAATCGCGACCCTTTCCGCAAGACTTCCATTCCGGCAAGTTCCGCGTCGGCTTTTAATCGTTCCAAAGGCAAGACGGACGAAAACGTCTGGACCCATTGGATATCGACCGCATACCAGGTCGGGTTTTCGGCCCGGCTTTTGGGGTCAAAATAGGGGTCCTGAGCGTCGAGCGCCGTGGAGTCGGCATACGGTGCAGAACTCACTTTGGCGACCCCGGCCACCCCGCTGGGCTCGGCATTGGAATGATAGAACAAGACCAAGTCGCCCGATTTCATCTGGTCGCGAATGTAGTTTCGAGCCTGATAATTTCGAACCCCACCCCAGTCCGTCGTTTGGTTGCCCGCCGTTTCCAAATCGCGAATCGAAAATGTCTCGGGCTCGGACTTGAGCAACCAATAGGCCCTAGCCATCGCTTAGTTCACCCGCATTCGTCCACCGCGGAACGCAGCGGCCATGGCTTCAGGGACACGCGCCTCGGCACCGATTAACTTGGCTTGATTCAGCGCGACTTCCGCCTTCATTTCTTGTTCCATCGCAATCGCTTCCGCGCGGCGACGTTCGGCGTTGGCACGGGCCACCCGAGTGTCGGCCTCGGCTTGGTCCACTTGCAATCGGGCGCCGATGTTTTCGCCAACCTCGATGTCGGCAATGTCGATCGAAACGATCTCGAATGCGGTTTGGGCATCCAAACCCCGCGCCAACACCGCTTTGGAAATCGTATCGGGTCGTTCCAGCACGTCACCGTGAGTGGTACTGGAACCAATCGAGGAAACAATGCTTTCTCCCACACGAGCGATCACGGTTTCTTCCGTCGCACCGCCAATCAACTGGTCCAGGTTGGTCCGAACCGTAACGCGCGCTCGCACCTTCAATTCCACACCGTTCTTGGCGACCGCGCTCAAGAAATCCTTGCCCTTTCTTAGGTCCGGACAATCGATCACTTTCGGATTCACGCTGGTTTGCACTGCATCCAAACAATCGCGACCAGCCAAGTCGATGGCTGCCGCCCGATCAAAATCCAAATCGATCCGCGCTCGTTGAGCCGCGATGATCGCCTGAATCACTCGCATCACATGACCACCGGCCAAATAGTGAGCTTCCAAGCGGGCCGTCGTCACGCCGTTGGGCTCCGAAATATCGAGCCCGGCTTGAGTCGCCATGATTTTGGCGTTGACGATAATGCGCGGGTCGACTTGCCGAAACCCCATCCCAATCAGACTCGTCATGGAAACCCGGGCGTTGGAGGTCTTGGCTTGAATCCACAAGCCGATGTACTTGACGACCAACAGAAAAACCACAAACGAAATCAGCGCAAAGACACCCACCGCCACAATGATTGCCAAAGTCTGAAAGCTGATTCCATCTCCCCGTTGCTGCGCCAACAGCGCCGACGGGGCGAGCCATCCCGACGTTTCGCCAATACCAGCCGACGCGATCCATTCGGAACCATTTGAAATTATTGCTGCCATAGGTCGTCATACTCAAAGAATCGTGGTCGAAGTTGAAACCATTGGCCAGCGTTTCCGCCCGCCAACAAGGCCCATTTTACCGACCCCACCCAGACGAAGCTAGTCAGGCTTCAGGAATCAGGAGAATCGGGCTTCACTTCCGCCTGAATCCCTTTGCGGCACTAACGCGGATCGAGCCGATGTTCCCAACCGACGGGCTGGGTCCAGGCCTGCTCCGTTTGATTCTCGAGCGATGGATTTGGATGGAGACGGGTGCTCGTGACCACTGCCCGGACATACAGCTCTTCGCCCGTCAGCTGGTAGGAAGGCACAAGCCCGGTTTCCGTTTTGAACACCGTGCCAATCTTCGGGCAATATCGCTCTTGAACCGTTAAAACGCGGCCCTCGGAGTCCGTGGCCGCCGGCCAAGTGCGATTGTAGTCCTGTGGAGTCCCCATGAACTTGGTCGTGAATTCCACGCCATCTTGTGGTTCGATCTCCAGTTCGAGTTGGCGCGTGTTCCGATCAAAACGCACGTCGCGCAGCCTGACGCCGCTCGATGCATAGAAGTCGCCGCGGTGGATCGCGGAGATCAACGCGTCTGCCTCCAGCTTGTCCGCGCGAACTTCAATCCAGCCTCGTCCCGGCGTCGCTCCCTTCACACCGTGATAATGATGACTATCGTCGGTCCCCAGGCCAAACAACGGTGGACTGGCGAACCGATCAATCCGCAATGTATTGGCGATGTCCCAAAACAGTTCTAGCCCCGGCCGCGTCTCGTCGCCCAATTGATGCACCGACGGGTGCCCGTTGTAAATCTCAAAAAAACGCTCTTCGGCGACAAACGCCAGATCTTCCGGCGTTACTGCCCAACCAAAGTTGGGATGATTCAAATGCACCAATATTTGGCGACCACTTCGCTGGGCTTGATCAGCCACCGCCCGCACATTGTTCGAAATCGCCTCGCGTACCGTCTCACCGCCAGCCGGTGGCAGAACTTCGGTCAAGTTGGTCGCATTCAAGTGAATGGGCAAACGTCCCACCGCATCAGAAATCTCTTCGCCGGGAATCAGCAAGAATTTTTCCGCTTCTTCCAACCGCACCCGGAACTCGGACAATGGCCGCAGCGCGATCTCATGGTCTTCCGCACCCGGCGTCCCGCGTTCTTGAACCCAATCCTCGCCAAATCGAGCTCGATATTTGGCCAGAGCTTCCGGTCCTCCGCGACTTTCGATTTCCGCCTGCTTCATCCACCGAACTTCCGTTCCCAATACATTGTGATCCGTCAGCGCCAAGAACTGGTAATCGTGGCGAACGTACCAATCCGTAATCATTTCCGGAAAATCGTCGCCGTCGCTCCACAGCGAATGCGTGTGGAGATTTCCTTTAAACCACTTCTTCGCTTCCGCGTCTTGCGCGAAGCCTAAAGCGCTCAACGCTAGGAAGCCGGCACAACAAAGACCGGCCAGGCAAGTCATTCTCTTTAGCATGGTTTTTCTCCAAACGGCAACGGATCTAGAGCATGGCGGTTACGGGTACACTTCCAACTCGCGCAGGATCGGTACCAAAGCCTCGGCCCAGACTTGATATCCGGCCTCGTTCAAGTGCAACAAATCCGGCATGATCTCGCGGGGAAGCGTGCCATCTTCTTTTACAAACAGGCTCGACAAGTCCCGGTAGAATACTTTTTCGCCATCGTCCAGTCGGCTCAACGACTGATTGAGTGCCACGTTATTCAGCCGCATCGGATCAAAGGCCGTTTCGCCGCGCGGAAAGACGCCCAACAAAACAATCTTGGTCGCTGGTGATTGCTGTTGGACCAATCCAATGATCTCGCTTACACCGGCCGCCGTTTCCAGCGGTGGCTGCATGCGATGCCCAGTATTGTTCGTCCCGATCATGATCACCGCCGCGCGCGGCTTGCTAATTCCCATTTGGCCACGTCGCAAGCGCCACAAGACATGTTCGGTCCGATCGCCGCTAAAGCCCAAATTCAGACTGGGCACGTTCGCGAAATGTTGGTCCCACATGGCTTTCCCTTCCTCCTCCCAGCCCTGAGTGATCGAATCGCCAATAAAGACCAAGTCGTGGGCCTGTTGTTTGCCCAGCGCCGTCTTTTCGCGATCTCGCTGCTTCCACCAGGCTTCGTCGCCCCGGGTCACCGGGATCGTCGCCGAGTTGACTTGATAGAATCCTCGCAAGTCGCGGTATCGCTGTTGCATTCCTCTCAGGATCGAACGGTATTGCGGATCGTCGTGGACGCTTTTCATTTCGTTCGGGTCGGTGACCAAGTCAAATAAATTCCACTCGTTGGTCCGTTGGAAGAACATCAGTTTGTATCGATCGGTGCGCACCCCGTCGTGAATCGCCACTTCGTGAACGGAATCGCTTTCGTAATACGCGTAGTAGATCGCATCGCGCCAATTGGCCGGAATCGCTCCGCCGCCAGCGAAAACCGGCAGCAGGCTGGTTCCCTGCACTTGTTCGGGAATCTTGACACCGGCCGCCGCCAGAAACGTCGGCGCGTAGTCGATATTTTGGACCAGGGCGTTGCTACGCGTGCCGGGCGCAATGTGATCTGGCCACTTGACGATCAACGGCATGCGCAGCGATTCTTCGAACATCCAACGCTTGTCGTACCATCCATGTTCGCCCAAGTAAAACCCTTGGTCCGATGAATAGACTACGATTGTGTTCTTGGTCAAATTGTTCGCTTCCAAATACTCTAGCACACGACCGACACTATCATCAACCGCTTGCACGCTTCCCAAATAGTCGTGCATGTAGCGCTGATGTTTCCACACCAGGATGTCGTCTGCCGACAGCTCGCCGGCCCGCATCTTGGTCAAGAACGCTTCGTTTTCGGGTTGATAATAGGCATCCCACGCGGCCTTCTGTTCGGGGCTCATCCGTTGATACTCGCCGTTGGGGATCCCGTCGCGAAAATGGTCCGGGAATTCATTGGGACCGTGAAACTTGGCGTCGTGCCCCCAATAGAAATGATCCTTGATCGTCATTTCGCTTTCTTGAAGCACTCGCGATCGACCGGAGTAATCATCCCGCAACGATTCCGGAGCCGGGACAGTGCCCAACTTGTACTTGCCAAAGTGTCGAGGATGGGGCGACCAATTGCGATGCGGGGCCTTGTGCTGACACATGAGCAAAAACGGCTTGCTCTGGTCTCGTTGATCCAACCATTTTAATGAGGCGTCGGTAATCAGGTCGGTGCAATAACCCGGCACTCGTTGCCGCGAGCCATCCATCATGAGGAAGTCGGGATTGTAGTAATGGCCTTGGTCCGGCAACACTTGCCAATAGTCGAAGCCGGTCGGGTCCGTCTCCAAGTGCCACTTGCCAAGCAATGCCGTTTGATAGCCCGTCTGTTGGAGCGCGCGAGGAAACACCCACTGCGAACCATCGAAGCGATCACCATTGCGCCGAAAGCCGTTCAGATGACTGTGCAATCCTGTCAAGATGCACGCCCGCGAAGGTCCACAAATCGAATTCGCACAATAGGAACGATCAAACACTAGACCCTGGCTCGCTAACCGGTCCAGGTTCGGGGTCTCGTTGATCTTCGAACCATACGCTCCGATCGCTTGCAGCGCGTGATCATCGGAAAACACAAAAACAATATTGGGCCGAGTCGCTTCCTCCTGGGCCGATCCCACTTGACCCAACCCAAGTAGATCAACAAATAGGAAAGCGACCAGACACTGGCGAGTAAAATAAACAAGCATGCGCGGCTCTCTGATAGGGGTGACCAATCTCTTGGCGACTATCGCTACAGTCAAAATCGAAAAGTTACTTTGGGACAAATCCCAAACTAAGAAACCGACGATAACTGCTCGACTTTGGTCATGCAGACCAGGGCCAACCAAATCGCGCGGTAGCGTCCGTCGGCTCCTCGCTGCATAAGATAACACGTCGTACGGTCCACCGCGACGTCGCGCAAGCCGACATGGTTCTGTCTGTACAAAGGCAATTTAGCGAGCGCTGGTGTCCCGGCTTTAGCCGGCTTCAGCCGGCGGGTCAGCTGAAAACGGCATTTTCACACCTCCCGCCGGCTAAAGCCGGGACACCAACGCTCGCTAAATTGCACCCGTCCCGATTTCCAAGATCTTCGTTATGGGCCGCTATTTCCGCCCGGCTTTTCTTCTTTTGGCTTTTCTCCGCCAACCGGACCTTCACCGCCAGGTGGTTTTTGCTCGACCGGCGGCATTTCTCCGCCACCCTCACCAGCGGCACCTTCACCAGGTGGCTTTTCGGCACCGCCTGCTGCGTTGGCCCCGTCCGCCTGTTCTGCCGGTGGGTTACCACCCAATTGCAGCGCGCCTGCTTCAGCGGCCGGAGCATCGTCCGGTTCGCGATACCAGCTACCACGATCGATG
This sequence comes from Pirellulaceae bacterium, assembly GCA_030681235.1. Lineage (GTDB taxonomy): Bacteria > Planctomycetota > Planctomycetia > Pirellulales > Pirellulaceae > M30B19. Next base: position 9,780 of record JAUXWY010000238.1, read on the forward strand.
ACCATTTGGCCAGCCCACCAGAACGGATGATCGGCGGTTGCCGGGGCTTCCCCGCGCGAACTCCGCAGACGAGTTTGCCGCGTCACATCCAACGGTGCTTGGCGAATTTCCAAGATGGCTTCTCGCATCGCGACGGCGGTTGTTGACTCCGACATCCGTTTCAGAACGGCGACCGGCAAATCGTACGGCACGTGACCACCCGAACGCCAACGCGGCAGGACCATGCTTTGACACCCCGACGCCATCAACAGCGTGCTGTAGTACTCGAGCTCCTCGCCGAATAGGTTTCCTTTGATTCCATCAACGATCGCCGAGTTTCCACCGGCAACGTACAAGAACTCGGGGCCCACGTTTGGATAGCCGATCCAGCGCTCCAAGTCCAACTGCAAATACCCGTCCTTTTTGTTCGCAGGGGAGCTCCACGGCGCGGGCCATAAGGGCTGTTTGATTTCATGCAAATAAATCATCGCGTTGACCAAAGTGCCAATGGCTTGTGTGGGAACCTGACCTCCTTCGACGGTGGTCAGTTGCGGCCAAGCCCCGCGAAGTGCCGTTGTCGAATTCGCCGCCCAGTCATCCGCGTCGCGAAGATCGATCTTGCCCGGATACAACACGGCTCGCTGCAACCGCTTCGGGCGCTGATCACTAAAGGCCAAGCTCAAGGAAGGCGAGTATCGAACCGCGACCTTATCGATCAACAGTTCACTTTCGGGAGTCTCGCCCAAGGCGAAGGTCTCGAATGGCAAGTACCAGAACATCCCGCCGGGCACGACGACGACTTCATCGAACGAATTCCAAAACTCGGGAGTCCCGTTCGGGATCATGGCCTTGAACATTTGATGCGAGGCCTTCTTCCAAGTCTGGTCCGTGACGACTCGCGGATCCAACACGGCCGATGGACTGGTGTGGCCCCAACTTTTGGCGAGCCCACGAATGGCCTTGGCAACGTCCGTCTGGTTCAACGCCGATTGATGGACCACTTTTTCTTTGGTCACCAAGAACGAATGGTAGATGTTGTTATGGTGAACGACGACCAAACACAATGTCTTGGCCGGAATCAAAGTTTGAACTCGCTCCAAGTCGACCGGCGGTGGAAACAACAGCGGGATCGCGTCGCGCCGCACTGAAACATGAACCAGTTGGCTTTCAATTTGCGCGCTCAAAACGGTCAACGCTGCGACCTCGGTTTCCCAAGCCTTCAACTCCGCTTCGGGTGGAGCCACCGGTTTGGTCTGCAATTTGACGAGCGCGGCCTGCGCGCGATCCAAAGACTGCTTGAGGTTCGTGAAGCGCCCATACAGCTCGGTTTGTTTACGGCGCATTTCGGGGGTCAATTCATCCGCCGTTCGTGTCAACAATTGCCGGAACGACATCAATCGTCCACCTAACGATAGCCGCGAGAAGAACTGGACGCGACGAAGATTTTCTGACGCGACCAAGGCTTCCGAAAAGTTGCGTTTGTTCAAGTGAATCGTCAACGCATCCGCCAAGAATAAACTCCGATCGCCGGTCAAATACGCGAGACACTCAAATGGGTCACGATCCCAGTCTTGTTGGGTCGGGTCGCGGAGCACTCGTTCGATCAACGCGGTGAGCGCCGTCGTTGTCAAGTTGCGCCGCCGAGCCGGATTGACCAACATTTCAATCTGAAAGGCCCACGGCGTTGCAGGTCGGTACGCGACCAGCGCTGCCCGCAATGGCTGCAAGTTGTCCACCCGACCTTCGATCGCCGCAAAAGCCTGGTGGAGCACGTTCAATCGCAGGGCGATTTCGCTCTTTTTCAGGTCAGCGCCCCGAAGCAAGCCGCTGGCGGTGTCCAAATATTGGGCCGCGACCGAATTCTGACCGTTCTCAATCGCGTTCTCGGCGGCGACCATCGCGTACTGCACCTGAGCCACTCGCATGCCTTGCACCCGAGCCCACTCGAAAGCCAAGTCCAACTCAGGCAATGGCTGATCACGATTGACCGCCACGTGAGCACGACCCGCCAACACCAAACTCTCGCGGACCAGATCCAGTTGATTGAAAAAGGCTGCCGAGTAGCTGGCTTCCAACAGAGTCGCCTTGGCCAAGCGGTACTCGCCCATCAAGTATTGATTCCACCCGATTTGCAACAAAGCGACCGGCGTGAGCGGGTGATCCAGGCCGTTGATTTGCAAGTATTGCTGCAAGATCCCGGTCGACCGTTCGTAGTCGCCTTCGCCGGAAACCGAGATCCCATAGAGGATTGAACCCAAGGTTGTCGGCAACGCCCCAGGGACGATCGAGCGGGCTTCGCTCAATTGACCCCGCAGGGTCCGAGCCCGCGCGTCGACCTGCGACAAGGTTCCCAAGATCTGATCGCGGCGACGAACCACCAGGGCCATCGCTCGATACATTTCAATCACATTCACCGGAACGATGCGTTCTTGTGGAATGATGTCTTGGCCAAAGCGGACGGAAAAACTTTTGGGGAATCGACCTATGGAAGGAACTCGCGTCGGCTGCCCCCACGTGATTCGCGCGATACGGATCGCGTTGGTGTCCGGAGTGATCGGCTGCGCGTCCCAGCGCTCCACTCGGGCTGCCCAGTGGATCACGGCAGAATAGATTTCGATGGCTTCGTCGAAGGCTTGCATCGCTCCGGCATAATCGCCGGCCTGATAGCGAGTCTCACCCATCAAGTACAAATAAGCGGTCGAATCGACCCACCGCTGGTTGCCTTCGCGATAACCACCGCGATAGAGATTCTGAGCCACTCGTTCCGCCGCGCGGAAATCACCTTCGAATAGCGCCGAGTTCTGGGACTGGAGGGCGTAATAGTCCGGCATCGGATACTGGCCTTGAGCGAAGCCAGGGGCCGGCCTCATTCCCAAGATCGCCAGACATATAACGAGAGCCAGCACGCGCATCGAACGCACAAAAGACACAATCGTCGCCACACACACAATCGGCGCGACCATCTGATTCGTTGACAACGGCATCGACAACCACCCGTTCCCTGCAAGAAAAGTCCCTGGACACCCCTAAATATAGCCCTAGCGTCACCAGAAATCCAGGAAATGTCGGCACCGCACTCGAAAATGCGCAAGAGAAGCCCGTACCCGCGAACCGCGCAGCCACCGGACAAGCCGATTATCGCCCAATGACGGGAAGCAGAAGGGTAAATGACCGTGACCGCTTACGAGCGGAGCCAACGGCGTTGGTTAACCGCGTGGCCAGAGCAAATTTGGCGAACGTTCACTTGACGCTTAAAATATAGATCCAGCCGCCAAATTTGCGGCGGCCCGCGTTTTGCCTCGTGAACGGTTCCAAATGATTAAGAATCCATCAACACCATCGCCGTTTTCCAAAACACCTGAAACGAGTTTGATGTACATCTAGCTGGTGCAAAAAACTTGGCAATCGCCGTTGCCCGCCCGACCTTGCCAGTGGTCTGGACCAACTTTTCCAATTCTTGGCAGGCATTGGTCAATGAGTCGGGAACTCGTAACTTTGCAGCTGCTTTGAGGCTGCTGGCGTTTGATTTCGGATACGCCAATTCGACGGCATCAAGCTCGCCCAAGAACCAACTCTCAAGTTCGTTGCAGACGACACGCACCGTAAATGGTCGACCGCCCTGTTCCGCTTTCTGACAAAGCGCCGCTTTGACAGCCTCGCAATCGCTACCATCCTGGTCACGGAGTATGACAAAGTGAGGCGCCCCATACCTCCAGCTTTTCATCTTAGGAACGATGTTCTTTTCGAGATCACTCTTTCCTTGGAACGACAAAACAATCCAATTGACTCCTGCTATCGCGGCCGGCCACGTTCGGGAAATCAGCGTCTCCAATGCTGCCTTCATCGATTCTTCTTCAGTGAGAAACACGATCATCGCAGCGCAATCCTCTGGGCGATCCCTTGAAATAGCCCTTGTTCCCAAAGATACCCGGCTTTATCACCCGCCCTGACTTGAGCAGAGATTAACGGATCGTCGGCGATCGCAACGATGCGAGAAACTCCCTCCGCCTTGTCGATGTGGTAGAGGCTCTCCAGCGGAACCGCATTCAGAAATTGTGGTGAATGAGTTGAAACGAAAACTTGTCCACCGCGTTCTGCGTACTGCAGAAACTCCTCAGCCAAGAGGGTCATAAGTTCGGGATAGAGCTGATTTTCGGGTTCTTCGATGCACAGCACGGGGTGTGGCTTGGGGTCGTGCAACAGCAATAAGTACGAAAACATCTTCACGGTTCCATCGGAAACGTTCTTATCGATAAACGGATCAGTAAATGCTCCATCTTGATATTTGACCAACAAGCGACCGTCCTCAGTTACAATGACTTCAATGTTCTTGATCCCAGGCACACGATCGCGCATCTTTTGTTTGACCACCTCGAACTCCGCCGGATGCTGTTCAAACATGTAACGTGCAAAGGCAGGCAGATTAGATCCACTGGCCGACAAGTGAATGGCATCTTCGTCGTCTTTCACGCCACGGGCATCGCTGATGTGAAAATCGGAAATATGCCAATCTTCCAGTAGTCCCCTAAACGCTTGCGCCGCTTTGAATCGCTCGAATTGACCGAGGCCTTTGATCGCCAGCGTATCAGCGGAATTTAGTTTCTGTTGCTCCCTATCGAGTTCCTCATCCGGCTTCGAGAAGTCCTCTTCGTTGGTAATTGCATAGCCTTCACCGTTTTGAAACTCGAGAAAGTGATACGGCTTACCATACCTGCCCCGTTTGTATCGCAGGACTTCCTTTCGTACGAACGGTAGCCCCTTCTTATGCGAAATTTCCAATGAGTACGTCACTAGCCGATTGTGCCCCGCAATTTCCATGCGGAACTGAATTTCAATGTCGATAGATTCTTGCTCGTGTCCACGAGTGACCACTTCTTTGAAGCCGTTTCTGCCACCTTCTGCATTCAGCGCGCTGCGGACATTGTGTTCCAGGCAATGTTTTAGGAACGCAAACACTCGAAACAACGTCGTCTTGCCACTGCCGTTCTTACCCACAAAGACACAAAACGCGGGCAGGTTCTTCAGCTCCACATCTTGCAACGCCTTGAAATTTCGAACACGGATGGTTTCTATTTTCATGTTAATCAATCTCTAGCTTCGGTAAGCAGTTCGCGAAGTCGTTCCGGAGGCGGCAGCTTGGCCAACCGTTCTTCACCATCTCGTCGGGCATCGGCCTCACTTTCATTCGACGCTCCGATCAAAGTGTGATGCCAGCGTCGGCCACCGGGATCCGTCACTTCCCGTTCGACGCGAACTGCATGCTTGAAGTATTTCATTAGTCACGTCCGACGGTCAAGACCGTCATCCAATCATGTTCGCCAATATTGTCGGGGGAGTCGATCACCAACAAGACTCGATCGCCATCTTGCAATTGCCAATGTGTCTTGGCTCGCTCGGCAATGAAGGCCTTGATCTTCGGCAAGCCGTTGATTTCTTCGGGGTCCGCGTAGTAGGGCAAGATTCCCCAGTACAAGGCCAAGCCTCGCACCACATGCCGATGGCCGGAAAGGGCAATGGTGGGAATAAAGTCTCGGACCTGACTTTTGTAGCGGGCTGCGGCAATCGAATCCGCCACAATAACCACCGCCTGTGCAGACAACTGCCGCGCGATGCGTCCCGCGCCTTGGACCATGGCCCGAGTGATGTTGGTTGTCGGCTCGGGTGTTTGGAAACGCGAATCCTCGCGATCCGGATAGGCGCGCTCCGTTTCCAACATGATGCGATTCATCATGGTGACCGCGTCCGACGGATAGTGCCCGATGGCCGTTTCACCGCTCAACATGCAGGCGTCGGCACCGTCGAGAATCGCGTTGGCCACGTCGCTGACTTCGGCTCGCGTGGGCCGTCGATTCGTGTGCATGCTTTCCAGCATCTGGGTCGCGACGATGACCGGTTTGCCATACTTGCGACAGGCGGCGACGATTCGTTTTTGCTGAATCGGAGTTTGTTGGACTTCGATCTCCACACCCAAGTCCCCGCGAGCCACCATGACTCCATCCGTCGCTTTGACGATCTCATCCAAGCAATCCAATGCTTCCCGCTTTTCGATCTTGGCGATGACCTGCGAATGACCGCCAGCGGCTCGAACCAGTTCCTTCAGTTGAAGGATTTCTTCCGGTCGTCGAACGAAGCTCAAACTCAGGTACTCGACACCCTGTCCAACGGCCCAGCGGGCATTGTCCAAGTCCACGACATCCAGTGCCGGAGCACTGAAGTGGGCTCCAGGGACATTGACGCCTTGCCGTCCGCGCAACACCCCGCCATCGATCACTCGACAAGCCGCGCGATCGGACGTCTTGCACTCCACTTGTAGTCGAATCAGGCCATCTGAAAGCAGCACGTGCTGGCCAACCTCCAGTTCATTGACCAATGGTTCATAGGTGCAAGTCAGCTCGTGACTGCTGGTGGCAACCGTTCCGATGACAAAATCAACTCGATCCCCCGCCGCCAAATCCAAGTCCCCAGCGAACAAATCACCCAAGCGAATCTTCGGGCCCGCCAAATCCACTAGCACCGCAATGTCGATCGCTGTCAGATCGCGGGCCGTCGCAATCGCGTCGAACATCGCTTGATGACGAGCCCGGTCCCCATGCGCCATGTTGAGGCGGAATACATCGACGCCCAGACGAATCAAGTTGGACAACTGGTCCACCGAACCGCACGCCGGTCCAACCGTGGCCACAATTTTAGTTCGAGCGGATTGCAACATGTCATGACTCGGTTGGCGAAGGGATTGGGGCGGATTGGGCAGGGAATCTCGCGACCTGTCCTGCCCTGCCAGGGTACTCAATCATCCCAGACTTGAACACGGGAGTTTACAGATAAGGTGATCCCAAACGAGCCACTCCGTCGCGAAGTCGCGTCAGGAAGGAGCGTTGCTGCAAGTCTTGCAACGTCAACCGCGAGGCACTGGCCAATTTTGCTTGCGCAAACGCGGATAGCTCGGCATTCAATTCGCTGCCGTAACACTCGACGTTAAGTTCGAAGTTCAACCGTAAACTCCGCGGGTCCCAATTCGTCGAGCCGACCAAAGACCAATCGCCATCGACCAAAAATAGCTTCGTGTGATCAAAAGGGCCCGGAGTCAAGAAAACTTCACAGCCCCGCTCGATTAATTCGGGCAGCAAAGCCTGGCAGGCCCATTGAACCGGGAGGATGTTGTTCACCGCTGGAATCAGGATGCAGACTCGTACGCCGCGCAAGGCCGCGACATTCAACGCGGCGATGATCGCTTCATCCGGCAAGAAGTAGGGCGTGATGATGTAGACTTGGCGTTCTGCCAACTGCAGTGCCCCCAAGATCGTGAGCTTGAGCTTTTCAAAATCTTCATCGGGTCCATCAGGGATCGAGCGGCACAAGACACGCCCCGTCGGCTCGGGAGTTGGAAACCAATCTTCACCGCCTAAGATCTCGTTGGTCGCAAAACACCAATCGACCGAAAACACTTCTTGCAGCTGCAAGACGATGGGCCCCGTGAACTTGAAGTGCATGTCTTGGACAGGATGTTTTGGGTTCCAATCGAGCCGCAGACCTTCACGGATGTTCATGCCGCCGGTATAAGCAACGCGTCCATCGACAATCAACAGTTTGCGATGATTCCGCAGGTTGCTGTACAGAGTCGAAGCCGGATTGTACGTGGGTAGAAACGTCACGCAGGGAATCCCCAGTTTCTGCAACCTGCTGACGGATGTCGGTCGAGAATAACGCGAGCCCACATCGTCTATCAAGACCCGCAACTGCACACCCCGATGTTGGGCTTGCTGCAGCGCCTCAATAAACATCTTCCCGGCGCGATCGTTGTCAAAAATGTAGGACTGCAGGGCGATCGTGTGCTGGGCCTGCGCAATGGCCTCCAACATCGACGAAAAGGCTTCTTCGCCCGTCAGTAACGGTGTGACTTGATTGCCCGCCAACAGTGGCGCTGAGGTCAAACGAGTCACCAGGTCATCCATTTGTCGGAACTTGAAATGCTGTTTTTGAACCGTCTGCAGCAATTCACGGCTCCCGGCGGGAATGCGGCGGCGGACTTCAACGAGCATTTCCTCAAGTTTCCGTTGCCAGCGACAGCCGCGACGTTCTAGTCGATTGATTCCAAAGGCATAATAAATCACCGTGCCAAACAAAGGAGTAAACCAAATCAACCCCACCCAACCCAAGGTCGCTTTAACTTCACGACGATGGAGTACCGCGTGCACGACAGTTGCCCCAGCCAGGCACCGCTCGGCCAATGTCAACAGCATCGACCAAAACACCCAGGTCATCAAGGTTTTGCTTCGTATTTCTGATAGAAGGTCGCCAAGCCAAAACCAAAGGCATCACCCAACTGTTGGGAATATTGCAACAGAGGCTCAAAGCCGCCGTCCATTTGGCAGCAGCGAAACAACAAAGCGGTCCAGCGGCTCCGTTGATGTTCGCCACAAACCTGTAGCTGATCCATCAATACTTTAATGGCGTCCGAGTATTGGCGGCGGCGCATCAACAACTCGACCAAGACATCGGTGGCTTCGATTTGCCCTTCCCAACTCAAGGCCGTGGGTTGCTCGGCCGCCTGCGTTAATTCCGCCCGACGTTGACGAAAGAAGTCCAAGCCCGCGGGGGAAGATTCCGACGACAGCAGCACTTCATAATAAGATTGATGGGCGTCGTAATACGGATCGAACACGGCGTAACCTTGCGGCTGAAAAAGCTCGTCCAACTGTCGTCCGTAACCACACAACTGCCAAGCCAGCCGTTGCGGCTCTGGGTCGTCCACAATTCGGCCGATCCGTACGACGCTGCTCAAATGCGAAGGGTCGGTGTGATAGTTTTGGTTGGCAGTTAGGTCGGGAACTCGTTCGAGCCATTGAATCAGATCAAGCTCCGCGACTTTGCTTTCTAGAACGGGCTCCGTCCCAGTCGATTGTTTCAGGCCGTGATGACGGACATTCTTCAAAAGTTCCGTATACAAGTGTCGCACCAACAAGGCCGCTGCTTGTTGCCGCTCTGGCAAAGCTGCATTCACCATCTGCGTGTCGAAGGCCGTGATCGCGTTACAGGTGCCCATCCGACCGAGCAGCAATTCAAAACCCCACGCCGGGGCGACTCCGTACCCGAGCGCCACTTCGATGATCTGGTCCGCGTACTCGTCCTTGGCTTCCAACCCACGCAGCAACTCCAACGCGCGGGCCGCGTCGCCCACCGGGCGCAAGTACATCCAGCCTTCCGCGATGCGACCCGCAGCAATCATTCGTTCGCCAACCACGCGACACGCTTCGACCAAGCGATCTTCTAACTGCCGTTGCACGTCTGCCGACAAGGCTTCGACCGAACCCACGCTCCAAGGCTCCAAGCCCAAATCAAATCGTGCTTGAAGCTTCAACGCTTCGAACCACGCGCCGTATTGTTGGTCTTGCTCCAAAGTGGCAATGAGCCGCGTCAGGATGTCTTGCGCCGAGGCATGCTGAGAAGCCGTCTTAAAGTCTGCAAAATTCACGTTCGTTCCTATCCACTCATCACACTTGTCGCCACAGCCCCTACGCTTTGGGGCTAAGCACCGCTTTGACCACATGTCCATGGTGCATTTGTTCGAAGGCCTCATGCCATTTTTCCAAGGGCCACACGCCGCCGATGATCGGGCGCACGTCCAACTGTTGGCTGGCCATGAGCGCCAGGACACGTTCCCAAATCGCCCAATGATGACTGAAGCTGCCTTGCAAAGTAATGTTCTTTTGCACCAAGGGGTCCAAGCTAAAGCCCAACGGTTGAGGCCCCCAGCCAACCTTGCTGATCCAGCCTCCGGGCCGTACCCACTTCAAAGCCAATTGCAGCGTCGCGCTGGCTCCGGCCGCGTCGACCACTCCCTCGCAACCCAAACCATCGCGATGTTTTGCAAAGTCGGTCGCATCACCGATGATGACCTCGCAGCCGTACTGGGTGGCAATTTGCAGTCGATTCTGATCTTGGGGCAAGCCGACGATCGCGACTTGAGCGCCACACAGCCGAGCCATCGCAGCGCACAAGATGCCAATCGTGCCAGGGCCAATCACAATCACGCGGTCGCCAGGTTCAATTCGCACGTTGCGAACAACCGCGTTGTAAGCGACGCAGCAAGGCTCGGTCAAACAGGCTTGCTCCATCGGCAGACCATCCGGCACGTGATGCAAGATTCGAGCCGGAACTCGAACAAATCGCGTCATCGCTCCATCAACGCCGTAGCCAAAACCTTTCCGCGTGGGGTCCAGATTGTAGCGTCCCTGCCGCGTCATGGGATTGTTGGGATCAATGATCGCGGCCGTTTCGCTAACCACGCGGTCACCAACGGACCAGCCAGTGACCTCCCGCCCCACTTCAACGATCGAACCGCCAAACTCATGGCCCAAGATTACCGGATAATTGACGGGCCACGAATGGTCGGCCGTCCATTGATGCAAATCGCTGCCGCAGACGCCGACGTTGCCGACTTCTAACAGTACATCGTGTGAGCCGATCTGCGGGGGGGCGACTTGACGCAACTCGACCGAATGTTTTTCAGGTGCAAAATTAACGACAGCAGCGTTCATTCAACTATTTCTTTCGGAGTGGGACATCTTGAGCGTGGACCGCTTGGCAAATCATGCGCAAGGAAGATTCGAGATCACCGTCGGCGGTCTTGAACGCGTCGGCGTCGATCGTCAATGGAGCCCCCAACACGACCAACGGAGCGCCGTAACTAGGGCAAGCGATCGCTTGATCGATGCTGAGCCCACCAACCGCTTGTACTGGAATTTGCACGGCGGCGACGACCTCGCGGAGTCGATCCAAGGGGCTGGGCATGCGCTGGCCTGCCGCCGCAATCCCGCGCCGTTCATCGTAGCCGATATGATGAATCACGAAGTCGCAACCCAAGTCCTCCAAACGCTTGGCGCCTTCGACCAAGTCGGGGTAAATCATGTTATCACCCATCACCTGACAGCCAAAGTCGCGTCCGGCTTTAACGACGCACTTGATGGTTTCAGGATGGGCCTGAACCATGACGACCACGTGTGTGGCTCCGGCCTTGGCCATCATCTCGGCTTCCAAATAGCCGCCGTCCATCGTCTTCAAGTCAGCGACGATCGGCACGCCGGGGAATTCGGCTCGTAACGCGCGCACGCCATGAAGCCCTTCGGCCAAAATCAGCGGGGTGCCGGCCTCCAACCAATCAACACCGGCCCGAATCGCCAAGTGGGCCGTGGCAATCGCTTCGCGAATATCCGTAAGGTCCAACGAAATCTGTACAATCGGCCGCATCAAGTTCTCCAACGGTCCTCAAGCCTGTGTCCAACGCCTTGCATCTCGCGCCTCCGGGGACCCTGCCGGTCACCACGGTCCGCTTCAAAGGTACAGTGTAACGTCGGACAGGTGAAATCACAGTCGAGCGCAAACTTCGACTTGGGTTTCGAGGAATTTTGCCCCCAGCGTGAGCAGGGGCCTCAACCGAGGCCAAAATCTCGATTGGCGTCGCAGCCTATTTTGACTCGCTGGGCTCCAAGCCCGTCTCGCGGAGCAAATCGTCAAACCGCTCGCGGAGTTCGTGCATTTGGTCACTGCTCAAGCCTTGGCCAATCATGCTGACCAAATGCAAACTCAGAATGCAGGCCACCGCGCCCAGGCCCACGCTCAAAGCCCATGGTGTCGCGTTCATCCAATATTGAACCCCCCCATAAACCAACGCAAAGAAGACGATAAAACCCATCGCCAAATACACGATCCAGACCAACATCCAGACATTTTGCCGTGGCGCAAAGCGACCAACCAGCAGCGTCAGCGCTGCAGCAACTTCCGCTGCGGCATCGTTGGCCGCCGCACTGCGAGCTGGATCTGTTCCCTCTACACTCGCCAGTTCCGCGCCATCGGTGTGACGGTATTGAATCTGCTGTTCTTGATTCAACGGCTCGAGGTGGATGGCCAAGTGAGGTGACCAATAGCGTTGTTCCGATTCCGGCACATGGAACTCCGCGTAGTCACCGAAGATTTGTCCACGATCTTTCCATGCAGGTCGCTTGAGAACGTCATGCAAACGTTGTTGGACCGCACTCAATTCGCCGCTCACTTGCAAGCGAAAGGTCGGACGCATCGCCATCAAACTCATCGAACACCTCCGCAGCACTCGGACAACCGCAATCCCTGCGTGTGAACCGTCGCTAACCCTGGCGTTCGATTGTAGCAGATCGCCGCGCGTCAAGCGGCAAAATAATCGCGGACACTCTGTTCAATGATCGTGGCTAAATCGGATTCGACATCGCGCGCGGCATGGACGACTTCTTCACCGGACGTTTTTTCGATCGCGTCCGGCCGAGCCACATTCGTGACAATGCTGATCGCCAAGACGGGAATGCGATGCAACGATGCAACGGCCACTTCGGCGACCGTGCTCATCCCCACCACGTCTCCGCCCAGTTTCCGAATCACACGGTATTCCGCGCGCGTCTCGTAATTGGGACCTGGCAGCGCGACATAAACGCCCGCCCGAGCGGATACGCCCAGTCGATTCGCTTCGCGTTGTGCGAACTGGCGCCATCGCGCGCAGTAAGCTTGATCGCCGCGCACCAATCGCGATCGTTCGCACGAGTCGTGGCCGCTGCTGTTATCGAACGACCCAAGGGCAGGATAGTTGCTTTGGTCGCCCGGCCAATAGGTCAACAAGTCGAGATGGCTATCCAGCAAAATCAAATCGCCTTGCTTCATTCGTGGGTCGACGCCGCCCGCCGCATTGGTCACGACCAAACCTTGAATCCCCAGCGCTGCCATCAACCGAGTCGGAAAAACGGTTTGATCAAACGTCCAGCCCTCGTAACGATGAAACCGGCCCTGCATCGCGATGGTTGGGATGCCGGCCAATCTGCCGCAAATAACTTGGCCACGATGGCCGGTCGCGGTGCTGCGAACAAAGCCCGGAATCTGGGCGTAGTCGAGCCTCGTCTCGACCTCCAATCGATTTGCCACGCCGCCCGATCCCGTCCCTAAAATAATCCCGACCTGCGGGGTCTGCCCCCATTGCTGCTGAACATGGGCCAGCGCTTCTTGCAGTTCAGGTTCCCACGCAGGCATTTTCAACATTTCCTTCATTCCCGATCCGGTCGACATTCGTGTCGTGTTTGGCAAATCAACCTCGGGTGCGATTAAATTTATCGTATCCGCTGCCGCGTCAAATGAAAGGGAACCGTTCGCAGGGCAACCTGGCTCCGGTCCTTGCGGGATCTCCAGTCCGGAGTACAAAAGGAGAACCCGTATCGGTATCGATTTAGCCGGTACACCAGCGCTCGCTAAATCGCTTTTGTATCGGCACAGCCATCGAAATCCGAAACTTAATTCGGGACAAATCCTTAGGTCCATTCATTCCAGGAACGAACTCGATCATGAAGAAGCTTGTACTTGCCAACGGCGACTTGTTGCCGGCGTTGGGGTTGGGAACTTGGAAAGCGGAACCGGGCCTAGTGGGCCAAGCCGTTCAGACCGCCATTCGGCTGGGCTACCGACACATCGATTGCGCCAAGATCTACGGCAACGAGGCCGAAATCGGCGCGGCGCTGGCCGAAATGTTCTCGAGCGGTGAAGTCCGACGCGACGAGTTGTGGATCACTTCAAAACTCTGGAACGATGCCCATCAGCCGGCTCATGTCTTGCCAACCCTGCAAAAGACCTTGTCGGATCTGCAATTGGAATACCTGGATTTGTACTTGGTGCATTGGCCGGTCGCGTTCCGGCACGGCGTGCTGTACCCCGAACAAACTTCGGATACCGTGCCGCTGGCCCAGATTCCCTTGGTCGATACGTGGCGAGCGATGCAAGAGGTTCACCGACAGGGATTGACACGACACATCGGCGTCGCCAACTTCACGCGCCGCAAGTTGCAGTTGTTGATCGACCAGGGAGGGCAAGCTCCCGAAGTCAACCAACTGGAGCTCCACCCTTACTTGCAGCAATGGCCCATGCTGGAGTTTTGCCAACAACACCACATCTTGTTGACCGGTTATGCCCCGCTGGGGTCTGCCGGAAGACCAGAGCACTTGAAGCCCGCGGACGAGCCGGTGTTGCTGCAGGACCCCGCGATCATTTCGATTGCCACACGGCTGGGTGTGACACCGGCCCAAGTGTTGATCCAATGGGGGATCGCGCGCGGTGTCTCCGTGATTCCAAAGTCGGTTCGCCCCGAACGCTTGGCGGAAAACTTCGCAGCGGCCCAAGTCCAACTGACGGCCACTGATTTGCAGCAAATCAAAGGACTGGAGCGACACCGTCGCTACTTCACTGGCCAGTTCTGGACGTTTCCCGAACACAACTACACGACAGAAACGCTGTGGGACGGCGAGAACTAAAAAACGAGTACCGATTTTGCCTCGCCAACACGACGGGCTTTGATACGCATGTAGGGTGCGATGTAAGCAGAGCGATGCGCGAGACTACTGGGCTCGGCCTCTAGGTCCGCATGAAACGGCTCGATCAGGTCCTCGATCACAAATCCGGCTCGGCACAATCCGCCAATGATCTGCTCCCAGCGATGCACAAACTCTTGCGCCCCGGGTTCGCGCAGATGGGTTCGCTGCGGTACCGGTGCGACCGGTTGGCCACTGTAATAGTCGTGTTGCAAAACGTAACCGCCGCTTGTACCGACATGATCCCCGGTGGTGTTGGGATTCCAGTTCAACGAAGTTTGTAAGCTGGTCGGCGATTTGTGTTGGCTGACGTACAGACCAGCCGGCCGCAACACGCGAGCGATTTGCCGATAGACCTGCGCGATATCGCGAACATAACACGTGCTCACGGGTTGAATCACCAAGTCAAACTCTTGGGGGCGAAACATCGACAGATCGCTCATCGAGCCTTGAACAACACGCAGCGAGATGCGCCGCTGCGCCGCGACCTGCCGATCCAACTCCAACATCCCATCGCTGATGTCCAACACGGTGACTTCGCCCCCCGCAGCCGCATACAACGGCCCATGTCTTCCTCCGCCCGCTGCCAAACACAAGACTCGTTGACCAGCGATCGAACCACCCAACCAACCCAACCCATCGACCGTGCCCAACGGATCGACGAAGCTAGAATCTTCCGCAGCCGTCGTGAAGCAACTCTTGTGATCGACCAAACGATTCCAAGCTTGGCGATTATGAGCTTCAACAGGGTCTTCGGGCGACACAAACGGTCCTTATCATTATCATTAATCATTACATTAGGAAGGCAAGGCGGCGGCAAGGCGTTGCAGCGATAACCGCTGCAGGCCCGCTGCAGGCCAACATTCTTGTTCGGCGCGGAAACCGACGAACCGCCCATCGGCAAACTGGTTCTCATCGCGTTCTGTTTCTCGCGATTGGACGCCTGCCGAAAACTTACCGGATTCCGATTCCCCTGTTAAGGACTTGCCCGCAACGTCACGGATGAGATGCGTGAATAATCGTCAGTTTCCGTCCGGGGAGCTCGCAAGAAAGCGGTTTCCGATCGAAGATAATGCTCATTTCTGTTCGCACTGTTATATTATACCACGGCCCCGGCCGCCCCGGCCTCAGCTCCCTGGAATCAAGGCGATTGGGCTTGACCGGATCAACCGGTCGGGGGCGGTGCTTGGTCGTGGGTTGATCTTGGGTACAGAGAGTGCGAGCTTGCGGGCGTGAACCGTTGCGATGAGGATTCCCTCAGCCACCATCCGGCTCGAAACCAGCTTGCAGAGCTGGTAGGCGGCGGATAATCTAAATCGAGTTCGTAAACGGATCATCCACAGTCGTCTTTGACGAAGTCATTCCGATGTCTACCTGAAGGAAAAAACGATGTCCCAGCCGTACAACCAACCCAAACCGGGCGGGTACAATCCGTACTCGTCGCCAACGCCCGGCGGTGGCGGTCCGTACTATTCTGGCCAAGGCGAAGCCCACCGCGGGACCATGATTTTGGTTTTCGGAATTCTCGGCCTGGTGATGTGCCCGATCCTGGGCGTTGTGGCTTGGGTGATGGGACGATCGGACATCGCGAAAATGGATGCCGGGCAAATGGACCCGACGGGTCGCGGCAATACGCAGGCCGGAATGATTTGCGGAATCATTGCGTCGGTACTGCTGGTTTTGCAATTGGCGGCCGTGTGTTGTTATTTCGGCTTTATCTTTACGATGATTGGGGCTGCTGGCGGCGCTAACGCGGCTGGTTTATAACGATAGAGCGGCTTGAGTTGATTTTGGCGTTTGCCAATCATTCTGCGTCGAAACCGCCTGAATTCGAAATCTCAACTCCTTCGTTCGAAAGTGACCGTTTGCCATGTCCAACCCAATGCCCGGCAGCCCAGGTTACCCGTACCAACCGCCAACTGCCCCCAAGTCCGGTGGCTCGTCCGTCCTAAAGATCGTGCTAATCGTATTGGCGGTTCTTGGTGTCGGTTGTGTCTGCTGTGGTCTCGGCATTTGGTATCTTTGGGGATATAGCACAGGTGAACTCGGAAAGCTGGCGGCCGCTGAAGCTTCCAAACATCAAATGGTCAAAGACAATTTCGGCGAATTGGAGGCGGCAGACGTTGAAGTCGATATTTTCGCCAGCGCCGAATTACAACCCAAATTCAAACGTGATGTGTTTGTGTTTGAGGCGGACGGACCGCTGGGCAAAGGACGGCTGGCGTTCGAACGCAGCGGCGATGGTTCATCGGGAATCGGCAAACTGATCGCCATTGAAATCGATGGTGAATGGGTCGACGTCGATTAGCGCTTTGTGACGATCGGATCGATCGGATCGGTCGGATCTGACGGATCGGTCGGATCGCAGCTGCCATCTCACGTCCGCTCGTTCGGAGAATTGATCGCCTTGAGTTCCTCCGCGAAGCCGCCGCTTAGGATCGGCCAGCGGCACCAGGTTTTGGGATCTAGATTCTCGTCGTCCAAGTGGAAGCTGGGTGCATATCGTTCCCGCTTCCACTGGTTGCGACTAAACAGCGAGTAAAACCGCGTGACCCAGGTCTTCAGTGATTCGGTTGGATATTGGCTGAACTGAAAGGCCACGTGTTCCAATACTTCCGCTGGACTCATCTTGTCACGAATCGCCAAGCGTTCGATCGTATCCAACAGATCATAGGGCATCAGATCCCCTTCGTCCGTTTGGGATTGTTGGGCCGGACGCAATTCTGCCGTGGGCTGCTGGCGATTGATGACCTGCACGGCAGGAATCGGCCCGAGTTCGGGCAGCCCAACCGTCTCCAACCACCGCAGCCAATGCCGCAAGAAATTCTTGTCGATCCCGGCAATCGGCGCCAAACCGCCCGACGTATCGCCGTCCATCGTCGCGTAACCAACCGCGGCCTCGCTGCGATTGCTGGTCGAAAGCAACAAAGCGTTGTGCAAGTTAGCCAGCATCCAAACACCGGGCGAACGAGTGCGAGCCTGAATGTTTTGCAAGGTGATGTCGTCGGTCTGCCAGTTCAAAGGGCGTCCGAGACTGCTTTCGGCCAATTGATGATAGAGTTCCACATGGGGTTGGACGTCCCACACGCTATGTTGGGCTCCGACCCAGTCGGCAATCGCTTGCGCGGCTTGTTCCGTGACGGGACCACTGTTGGCCGTTCGCTGGTAAACGGTCCAGATCGTGTCGTGAGCCAACTGATGGGCCAGATCGGCCGCAGAGTCGCCGGGACCACCCGCCGCGATCGCTCGCGACAACCTGTCCGCCACTGCGGGAATGTATCGCGTCTTCTTCAGCAGTCCATCGCGGCCCAAATGCCGAGCCGCCAAATACCAGGCGAACCAAGTCAACAGCGTTACCGCCGCTGAATCCGCACCGCCGCTGAGCGATACCACAAACCCGTGCGAGCGCGACTTGCGGAGATAATCGAACAAGCCGAGTGCCACCGCGTACGTGAACTCCAGCTCCTTCGTTGGCAGAGTGTCCAACATCGCCTCAGGCATCGGGGCCGTCGAGGTCGAGCAATCGTTGGCTTCCGCCGACAGGTCACAAGAAACCGCGACCAATTCGACATTGTGCAACGCCGCCAATGTTGCGGGTGTGGCGCTGGGGTGGCCCGGTGCGGTGGGCAGGAGCGTCGCGGCGGGCAATTCGAAATCTACTTCAACCATGCGGCTGGTGCCTTGCGACTGAACCTGCGGCTGAAAACTGGCGGTTTGCAAACGCAACATTCGCGTCCACTGGAGATCCACCAATGCCGACGTGACTTCCACATCCGCAAACGAGAAACGCCGACCGATGGCCAACAGCTTGCCACCCGAGGCAATCATCGCATCGCCATCATAGATCGTGCGTCCCGCTTCATTGCCCACGAGATTGGCGTAGACATAGCTGACTTGAAACGCCCGCGACCCTTCGATCACGAACCGCCTGCGAACTTCGTGTTTGCCGAACGCGAAGTGACTGGCACTGGGGTTGAGAATGATATCGACGCCGCGCTGGGCCAATCCCGCACCCGGTCGCGAACCGACCCAGGCATCTTCGCAGATCTCGAAACCGACCTTGCAGCCACCGATATCGAAGATCAGATCACCCAGCGGCACGTTGGCCCCGGCCAAGTCGATCATAACACTTTGCTGCGCCGGCCAGCGTTTGAACCAGCGTGGTTCGTAGTGCAGTCCATCGCCCGCCAAATGTTGCTTGGCGGCCAGACCAACGATCTGCCCATCGACCACCATCGCCACGGTGTTGAACAGACCGCCCGCGTGGGACACTGGCAGACCGACTGCAACCGCCATGTCGCGAGTTTCCGCCGCGACCCGCTGCAAATGTTGCAGGCTGAGCGCTTGGACATGTGGTGCCAAGAACGCGTCTTCGCAGCCATAGCCCGTCAGACACAATTCGGGCAGGCAAAGGATCGCCACCCCGTGGCTCTTGGCTTGTTGAATGGCCTGGATGACACGCTGCAAATTGCCGGACCAATCCAGCGGTGTTTGGTTCAAGACGCCCGCCGCCACTCGCAGTAATTTCATGTTCGGCTTCTATTCCCACAGGTGGAGCTTGGACAGTTCGCTCAATTCATCGGCTTCGATAAAGGTCCGGCATAGGCCCGGCTCCAATTTTTCCGTCAACTTGTTCATCCGCCGTCGGGTCATCCGCTTGGTATCGACGTTCCGAATATAAATGCCTTTCACTTGGTCCGGAAATCGTTGAGCGGCTCGGCAATAGATCTCCGGATCTCGCTCGCCCGAATCGCCAACCAACAAGAACTTGCGATGGGGAAACGTCGACAACAACGAGTGGATGACGATGGCCTTGCCGCGTTGCCGCAGCAACAGCATCTTGCGCAGCAAGTCCGTACCCAACCGCAGCGTCCGCAAGTGAAACGTGCCCGGTGGAAACTGATGTTCGTCACACAACTTTTGAAGCGGGTCCAACAACTGCCACGGACTGCTGGAGACGTAATGGAATTGACAGCCTTGAGTCGCCCAACCCTGATAAAGTTCGGCCATGCCGTCAACACTGCGGAACTCACGGAGAAAGGTGTTCGCCAACAATTGACGCAGCGGTGAAACTTGCGTGTCTTTGATCGTGTCGTCGATGTCCGAAATGATCGACCAACCGGTCCACGCAATTTTGACCGCGACACATGATTTTGGCGGCGCGACCTCCGGATTCACCGATACTTGCAAGGGCAAGGGAATCTGCCGAGCGTTGAGTATCGCACCAGCCGTCGCGCCAGCGGGAACGTTCAGGTCCAAATACCGGCATAAGTCGCGCGCCGACAGCCGGATTCGTCCGCGAAAGGCGCCGCGACCGTTGGTGCGTTTGCCCAGCCGAAATCGCCGCGGCCCAAGATGAACGACAACGTCAAGCTTTTTCATGCCACGAGAAATAAACGGGGCGACCCGGCCCAAAAACAGCGGGTCTTGAAGCTCTTGCGGTTTGGCCCGCATGAGCTTGCCCATCATCGCAATCGACCACCGAGTTGTGAGTCGTTTTTCGCTGCCAGGACGACACGCAAAACCGTCCACCGCAATGATCCATTCTTGGAGCGATGGATCGGCCGGAAAGTAATATGGCGGAAAGACCAACAACGAAGGCTCACGAGCCTCGGGCCCCAATTCCAAGGACCTTGGGTTCGGCCCCCAAATCGTCCGTGGGAGTTCTTCCGGGATGGGTTCAAGTCCCGCGTTTTGTCCGGCAAGCTCGTCCACGTCAACCACTCGAATGATGCGAGGCATCGGTCCTTTGAAACACGAATCCAAGAGGAGCCTATCAGGCGGGCTCTATTGTGAGCGAAAAAAACGTTTTGCGACAGTTGCCACCTTGGCTTCCGGGATTTTTTTGGCAAACATTCGCCAGTTCAATACAATTTCTCGGACTTGAACAGTCTAATTCGCCCGTCGTGATACACGTCCACGGTCACGTTATACGAATGTTCGTCCACAGTGGTGATAAACGTGTAGTAGCGATCCGCCTTGAACGTCGTTTCTTCTCGTCCACGTATTATAAACGATTCGATCTCGTCTTTGTGTTCCGAACTTAACCAGCCACTAACATAACCCTCGATTTTCGCGGTATTGGGATCATCGGCCTTCACTTCCTTCCGATCGGACTTGGATGCTGGCGGTGTCGCCCTTCTCGGCGACGAAGTCCTGGGGTCCGCCGAACTGGGGTCCGCCAAACGAACCTCCATGCGCCCCCCTGACGAAGAACTGGGCTCGTGTCCGTCGGTGCTGATCGAGGCGGCGCCTGCGGAATTGCCGCCTACGGTCATTGGGGTGCGTTCGGTGGCGCGAATTGCAGCGTTGTCGGCGTTGCCAGTATTGTCGCCATTGTCGACGGCGCGGTGACGGGGTATCGCCAGCAGCTTGCCCTCCTCTTGTTCGACGTCATTCGGCTGGCAGCCACTCAAGCACGCCACGATCCAAACACTCCCCATCAAATTGAGAACTCGCCACGCCCGCGAGTTCTTTTCGCTCGGTGTTCTATTCATGTTGTCCCCAATGCCCACCTGACCCTCCAAAACCCAGCAGCCTTTCCCAAGATGCGCCCGATGATGGAGAAAGCCGGGAGTCCATACCCGCCACCCAGCAAATTGTAACCGAATCCGGGGGAAAACTCAAGTTTTTGAGGCGGGGCTCGGCCTAATTTGCGGCGACCGCTTGCGGTTTGGCAACATAATCCGCCACCAATGACGAAACTTGGCGGATTTCGGCCTCAGTATTGTGATAGCCCATGCTGAACCGGATCGTGCCTTCACCTGGCAAAGTGCCGATCGTTTCGTGGGCCAATGGGGCACAATGGTAGCCCGACCGAGTGACAACGCCGTGCTCTTTGGCCAACCAATCGGCCAATTGGTGGGGAGTGCAATGCCCCGCACAAGTCAACGAAACGACGGCCGTCCGCTTCGTCAAATCGGGATTGCCATAAATCTGCAACCCAGGGACACCCTCCAATCCCGAAACAAATAGTTCGGTCAAACGATGCTCCCGCTGGCGAATCGCGGCCAAAGTGACTTGGTTGATCCACCGCACGCCGGCGGTTAGACCGCAGATGCCCAGCAAGTTGTGTGTCCCCACTTCGAAGTTCGAGGGGAAACGGCCCGACATTTCGTGCAGTCCAGAATCTTTGCCCGTGCCGCCCTCGGCCAAGGTGGTCAAGTTGATGCCGGGCGCTACATACAAGCCACCAATCCCCGGCGGTCCAAACATCCCTTTATGCCCAGCGAACGCCAACAAGTCCGCTCCAATGGCTTGCACGTCCACCGGAATCACACCAGCCGCTTGCGCGGCGTCCAACAGAAACTTCGCGCCGTACTGCCGACAAAGCCGACCGATCTCGTGAACCGGCATGATATCTCCGGTCAAATTGCTGGCCATCGAACACGCCACTAATTTGACTCGGCCGCCACGCAAACGCTCTTCCAAAAAGTTCAAATCGAACGGTTCGGTTGGTCGATACGGTGCGCAAAAGAATCGAACGCCATGATCGCGAGCCACTTTCCGGATCGGACGCGAGACCGCGTGATGTTCCATCGAACTCATGACAACTTCTTCGTCGGCCTGCCATTGCTGACACAGAATCGCCAAATTCAACGCATAGGTACATGAAGGCATGAACACCATCTGCATCGCGTCCGGCAAGTTAAAGAAGGCCGCGACTTCTTGCCGAGCCGCTTGCATGATCGCGGCACCTTCCGAACCCGACGCGCCCGCCGATCGACCCGGGCTCGCCAAGTGCCGAAAACAATCATCCACCGTTTGATACACAATTTCGGGCTTCGGCCACGTCGTCGCGGCATTATTGAGATAGATGTGCTTCGCGTTTTCCAACATGTTTGACCTTTCGACTTCAGTCGTTTTCTCGGAAGCGCCCTGCCAAGCGAGAGACGGTCAGGCCGCTTCGGAGTTCACTGCTTAGTATCATCAAGTCCGGCTCCGATGAAAAGCTCCTGTCATCAAGATAGGTCACAACATCAGGCTCAATTGTTGAGTATCATGATCAACTTGCTTCGGGCTGCGCGGCTTGGTGGGCATTTGCCACAAAAACCGGGATAGTCGCATCGGTCTGGGCGTTGGATTATGATGGGGCCGCGAGGTGCCGTTACTGGTTTCGCTGTCTCGTGACTGTTTGGGGATTCGTTCCCGCTCCTGCCTTTCGCACCCACCTAGGAAATGCGCCATGCTGAATCGGTTCGATTTGGAGTTTTTCATCCGCAAAGTTCAGTTGGCTGGCGCTCGGATGGGCATCGCGGCGTTCGCCGTTTGTTGCTCCGGTTCGCTTGGTTTGCAAGTTTCCTTGGCTAGCGAGCACAAGGAGCGACCGAATGAAGACGGGGCGGCCAACATTCGGACTTTGCCGGGCTTTGAAGTCGAATTGGTTTACTCGGTCCCAAACAAACAGGGTTCTTGGGTCAGCTTGGCGGCTGAGAAACCGGGACGGTTGGTCGCCAGCGATCAGTATGGACGGTTGTATCGAATCACGCCGGGGACCTCCGCCGAGTCAACCAAGGTCGAACCGTTGCCCGCCAAGATCGGTCGAGCTCAAGGTTTGCTGTACGCGTTTGAAAGCTTGTATGTCATGGCTCACGCCGGCGACGACCAACCGGCGGGCCTTTATCGATTACGCGACACCAACGGCGACGATCAATACGACCAAGTGACGTTGATCCTGCCGGTGGACGGCGGTGGCGAACATGGACCTCATGCCATCGTCTTGTCTCCGGACGGCAAGTCGTTGTATGTGTGCGCCGGGAATCACACCAAGCCACCTGCGTTTCAAACGACCGCGTTGCCGGCGACTTGGGAAGAAGATCAAGTCATTCCTCGGCAATGGGATGCGGGCGGGCACGCGGTTGGGATCATGGCCCCGGGCGGCTGGATCGCGCAAGTGGATCCCGAAGGCAAAAAAGTTCATTTGGTCGCGGCTGGGTTTCGCAACGAATACGACATCGCGTTCAACTCGGCAGGCGAGTTATTCACCTACGACGCCGACATGGAGTGGGACGTGGGTGCTCCCTGGTATCGACCCACGCGAGTCAATCACGCCGTGAGCGGTGCCGAATTTGGCTGGCGCAGTGGAACGGGCAAGTGGCCCGCCTATTATCCCGACTCGTTGGGCAGCGTCATCGACATCGGCCCCGGTTCTCCGACCGGTGTGACCTTTGGCACCGGCGCCAAATATCCAGCCAAGTATCAACATGCATTGTACATCGCCGATTGGAGCTACGGCATTATCTATGCCTTGCACTTGGCGCCCGACGGAGGCACCTACTCCGCCGAAGCGGAACTGTTTTGCAGTGCACCCGCGATGCAAGTCGCCGACATGGTGGTCAACCCGAGTGACGGTTTGTTGTATTACGTCGTGGGCGGTCGTCGCACTCAAAGCTCGTTGTATCGAGTTCACTATCGTGGTTCGGACGCGGTGACACCCGCACCGGCCGTTGAACTGACCGGCGTACAACGGGATCGTCGCCGCTTGGAAGAGTTGCATCACTCGATTGGCGTGAAAGCGGTCGACGAGGCCTGGAACTTCCTAGGAAATTCGGACCGCAACCTGCGTTATGCGGCGCGAATTGCCATCGAACACCAGCCAGCCGAAACTTGGCAGAATCGGATCTCTCAAGTCATAGACACGCAAACGGCTTTGGAGATTTCCTTGGCTGCGGTCCGAAGTCGGGTTCCGGACTGCAAGGCTGCCGTGATGGATCAATTATCCGCCTTGAAGTGGAACGATCTGGCGGTCGAGCAACGATTGCATCTGCTGCGAGTTTATGGCTTGGCCAGCATTCGCCTGGCGGACTTTTCCGCGTCGGATTGGCAAACGGTCGTGAAACATGTGGCCGATCATTTCCCAAGCGGGAATGTGCAGACGGACCTGGAACTGGCTCGGTTGTTGACGGCCGCCCAGCACCCCGCCGCCACTGCCACCATGGTTCAGTTGTTGCGAGCGGCACCGACTCAAGAAGAACAGATTCATTACGCTTATTGTTCGGCGTATGCGACGAAGGGGTGGACGCCGACTTTGCGTGAAGACTATTTTCGTTGGTTTGTCGATTCGGCCAATCTGCGGGGTGGTCATTCGTTTAGTGGCTTTATTGCCAATATCCGCAAGCAGGCTGTCGAGAGCTTGGATTGGAGTCAGATGGACGCGGCGGTGACGGCTTCACTGAAAGCGGTCTTGGCTCTTGAACCGACTGAGACCAATCCCCAAGCCGAGTTGGCCGCTCGGCCGGTCGTCAAACAATGGTCGATGGCAGATTTGCTGGCCAAGGTCGAAGCACCGCTCGAGGGCCGAGACTTCGAAAACGGGAAACGAATGTTCGCCGTCACTCAATGTTTCAAGTGCCATCGCTTCGAAGGGATCGGCGGCATGGTGGGGCCCGATTTGTCAGCCGTGGGACGACGATTCAGCAAACACGATTTGTTGGAGTCGCTGTTGGTCCCCAGCAAAGTGGTCTCGGATCAATACCAAGCCACGATTTTCCAGATGGTTGACGGTCGGGTCATCACCGGACGAGTCGTCAATCTCAATGGGCAAGAGTACATGGTTCAAGAAGACATGTTGAACCCTGGGCAATTGACGTCCTTAAAGGTGAACGACATCGAAGAAATGAAGGCGAGCGAAATCTCGATGATGCCGGCCAACTTGTTGGACACGTTGACCGAGGACGACGTGTTGGATCTGATGGCTTACTTGAGGAGCAGCGGCGATCGGAACTTCAACGAAGTGCAGTCGCCGAAGTGACCCAAAGTCTGGGAGTACGTAAGACGAGCCGGCACTGGGTGCTGCCGCACCCAATGCCGTCGAAGAGGAGTAGCCAAGATGACTTGGAACGGATCTGTGACGAAGCGCCGCGCCGAACGCGATGGCAATCGTTATAGAATGCCGCCATGGACTCGCATCGCTCGCGAATGGTCCGGTTGATCCAAGAACCAGAACCGCCGCCATTCGTCTCGCATGGCGCGTTGGTTTTCGGAGGTGATGATCAGCTCTTCCGTTCGCTCGACTGGGTCAGCCGAGTACATCGGTATGAAGCATCCTGTGTTCGTGCTGATTGCAATCGCCAATAGCGCTGCGACGATGATTCGTTTCACCTTGGTTTTCCTCCTGATACGCAACTAACATGTAGGCGCGGGGACTATGAAGTGACCTTGCCACCAATACCATCGACACAACCGAAGCAGAAAGTTTAACCCTCCCAATAGTTTTTGTCGGCAAAGTTTATCCAGCCCGAACCAATCCGAGGTCTCCTGATATGAAACGGCTCCAAGTGTTCATGCTGACGCGGGTTTCCCGCTCGGCGACCAGCGTTCCGAACAGAGTGCTAGCAGTGTGGTTGCGATGCAGTTGTCTGCTCGTGGGAGTGTGGGTCTTTGGCTTGGCGGCGTTTGCTGTGGGTCAAGACACCGAACAAAAAGCGGAACAAGAAGCGGACGGGGCTCCGCCGGCAGCCGAGGTCGCGCCGTCGCCGTGGGACGTGCTCCGTGCGGACCCGCGTTTGGCGGCTCCTCGCAGTCTGGACTCCTACTTCCCCTTTGCGGTGCCAGCGAGTTTGGAAGCGTGGGAACAGCGCAAGCTGATGCTGCAAGATCGCATGCGAACTGTGTTGGGACTGAATCCGGAACCGCCGCGCACTCCGCTCCAGGCCGTCATCTCGGAGCCGTTGATGTTGGAAGGCTACAGCGTGGCCAAGGTCCGCTTTGAAAGCATGCCGGGGTTCTATGTCACGGGCAGTTTGTACCGACCTATTCCGAACGCTTCACCCGAACCCGGTGCCGAGGGTGCCACGGTTCGGCGTCCGGCGGTGTTGTCGCCGCATGGACATTGGTCTCGCGGTCGCTTCATGTATTCGGGCGATGACGAGGTCAAGCGGCAATTGGACTCCGGCGCGGAGACGCACGAGTGCGGGGCTCGCAGTCCGCTGCAAGCTCGGTGCGTCCACTTGGCTCGGATGGGTTGCGTGGTGTTCCATTACGACATGTTGGGCAATGCCGATAGCGTGCAGTTGCCGGAGAGTCTGGTTCATGGGTTTTCGAAACAGAGGCCTCACTTGGAGGCAGCGGATGCCTTTGGTTTGTTCTCGGTGCGAGCAGAATCTCATTTTCATAGCATCATGGGTCTGCAGACTTGGAACACGATCCGCAGTTTGGATTTTTTGGAGACCTTGGACGATGTCGACCCGTACCGGATCGCGGTCACCGGTGCCAGTGGCGGTGGGACCCAAACGTTTATCGCTGCGGCGCTCGATCCTCGGCCAGCGGTCTCGTTCCCGGCCGTGATGGTTGGTACCGCCATGCAGGGAGGCTGTACTTGCGAGAACTGCAGCTTGCTGCGCGTCGAAACGGGCAACGTCGAAATTGCCGCGATGTTTGCTCCACGTCCGCAAGGTTTGACGGCTGCCGATGACTGGACGAAAGACATGCCGACCAAAGGCTTTCCTGAACTGCAACAACTTTATGATTTGTATGGTGTCAAGGATCAAGTGGAATTGACCAGTCGTTTGGAGTTCGGGCACAACTACAACCAATTTGGTCGCCGCGCGATGTACAGTTTGATCGCGAGAAACTTTGGTTTGGAGGATTTCCCCGAAACGCCGTTTCAAGTCCTGCGTGATCAAGACATGTCGTGGTTTGCGAAGGCAGAAGCCAGTGAGCCAACGGAAAACGCGAGCCCTGTCGAGTCGGACTTCCAGCCGGAAACGGGTGAAGCGTTTGAAGTGAAACTTTTGCAATCGTGGCGATCTGTATCACGAGATTCTTGGACCAAGTTGCAAGACGACATCATCGCCAACGGCGCCGATTCCGAAGGTCAACTGGCAAAGTGGCGGGCGCGAATGCAGGGACTCTACTTGGGCAGCGACTATCAATTGCCGACCAACGTTGAATGGTTGCCGATTTCGCCAGCATCACCTGTGGGTGACGCAGACCGTTGGCAGCGGGCCGAATGGGTGTTGGTCGATCGAGACCGACAAACCATGGTGCCGGTCACGACCTTGGAAATCGCCGGTGATACCGCAACTCCTCCGCCGCAATCGCGGCGGTTGTGCCTGTATATTGGCAACGCGGCGGACGGCATGTTCGATGAAGCCGGGCAACCGCAAGCGTGGGTCGTCAAACGCCTCGAAGCGGGGCAGCGAATGGTCGCAATCGACATGTTGGGCCAAGGTCGATTCGTTTCCCATGGTCAGTTCAAAATGGACGACCGTTGGCAAATGACCAAACGCGAATCCGCCGGTTACGTCATGGGTTACAACTTGCCGTTGTTGGGCCAACGTGCGCAAGACATTCTGCAAGTCCTGACTGCGATTCTTCCTCCTCAAACTCAGGAGACCGAACTCCATGTGTTGGAAATGGTGGCGGAAGGTGATGGAGTTCCCGCGTTGAGCGTGTCGGCGTTGGCCTGGGACCAATGGAATGGCGGAAAGAGTAAACTCGAAGTCGATGGGACGTTGCAGCCACGTTTGCAACGAATCGAGTTGCGCGGCGGGCAGTTCCGATTCGTTGAAGTCGCCTCGCTGCGCGACGCGAACTTCCTGCCGGGAGCCTCGATTGTCGGCGATTTGCCAGGCTTGTGGATGCTCAATCGAGTGCCCATGGTTCACGTGGATGGAGCAAACGAAGAATGGTTGCGCGTCAATCGAGTTCGCGAGGCCGTCGGCGCCCCGGCATTGATTTTGCAGCCCTAACCCGCAAACCGAACTCGCAGTTGAGTGACTCACGCCTCCGTTTCGATCAAAGGGAAGAATTGCTCCGACATTCGGTCATGATTCTTAACGACGTCAAGTTGATCCGGCTGGGCGTTGCGATGATGTTCCAGGACTCGCCCCTGATGCTGGTGGCGGAGGCGGAGACCGTCGCTCAATCGCGAGAGGTTCTTCAAACGCAACCGTTGGATTTGTTGATCATGGAAGCTCGGTTGGCGAATCAGGACATCTTGCCGGCGCTCCAAGAATTCAAACGAGACTACCCGCAGTTGCCGGTGTTGGTTTTTTCCAGCCACAACTATCCGACGGTCTTGGCGCGATCCAATCACTACGGGGCGTCAGGCTTCATTCGTATGACGGCTGATCGAGAGATGGTCATCCAAATGTGTTTGCAAGCGATTGGTCAAGAGAACCTGTGGACGACCGATGAACTGCGACGGGCCAGTATGAGTCACACGTTGCAAAGCTCGGATGCCGAATACGACGTGCCGCTGACCCGACGCGAGGTCCAGATACTTCGCTTTCTTTGTCGTGGCAATTCGAACAAAGAGATCGCCGCTCGTCTAGAAATCAGTGGCGAAACGGTCAAAGAGCACGTACAACATATATTGAGAAAACTAAAAGTGGGCGATCGAACGCAGGCGGCCATTTGGGCGACTCGATTGGGACTGTTTTACGACTGAGGGCGACATGACGAAAACGAAAGCAACGCGATTACCTTCGACTGTCGATCGTCCCAGCCATCGGTGGGGCTTGGAGAGTTGGCTCGATTGCTGGGCGTGGATCTTGTTGGCGATTGGCCTGTTCGTCACCTTGTTCGGCACCTTGTTCGGGTTAAGTCTGATTTCGTGGAGGGCCGTTGAACACGCGCGCGGCGAGGGCCGAACGTTGGTGATTCTGGCTGCCATGCTCCAGATGATTTTGGGCGTCGCGACTTCAATCGCCGTGTTTCTGCTCTTTCGCTGGACTGCGGAAACTCTGCGACTTCTCAAGAAGCTAAGTTGTTTGGAATTCAGTGGCCAAGTCTCGGATAGCCGGCGCGAGCCGAATTCGTTGTGGATTTGTAGCGCTTGCCAGAACCTGACCTACGCCACGCGGACGTGCGAAAACTGTGGCGCGACGTTCGAATAGTTCGAATCGTTCGGGGCGTTCTGTGGTTGTAAGTCTTAGGCTACCCGTTGGCTCCGCTGGCTTGGTCCGTGACTATGTTCCACGCGGGCTGGGCCGAGCGAATTAGTCGCTCCTACGTGCAACAAGGCGGGTTGGCTATTGTGCCGAATGTGAGCCAGCAGTTCTTGAATGACTTGAGTCATCGAAGATGCCACACATTGCCGGTATGGGTGGGCCGCTGGCAGGTTTTGCATCAGGCGGTGATGGGCTGCTTCCAGATTGTGGTAGGGCATGCCGGGAAACAGATGGTGCAACGCGTGAAAACGCAGACCAACTGGGCACAGTGCCAACGTGACCCAGTGGCGGTTCGGCAGATCGACCGAATCCAGCAACTGATCTTCGAGGCTCATAGCATCGCCGTGGCTCACATAACGATGGGCCGCTAAGGTGCGGAAATGGTTCATCGTCAGGATCGTGACCGACAAAGCGTACATGATCAGCGCGTTGTACCATGGGTCAAATCCGATCACGATCAACCCAATCAACGCGACGGCGCGCAAGTGGCAAGCGATTTCCATCACGGTCCACAAGCCCACCGGGTCGTTCGGACGCAGTTGACGTTTGAACGACAGGTCGATGACGAAACTCGACCAATGCTCCCAGACCCACTTCCGCAGCGGAGGGCAGACCAACGAAATGGGCGTGATCACTAGGTGTCGAAAAAACGTGAGCAACGGCAAGTACAAGACTTGAGCAAAGTAGTGGACCAAACCGCTCCACGTACCATTGGCCAACGGCAGGTATTCGCCATCTTCTTCGGTTCCATAATGGCGGGTGTTGTGATGTTCCCGATGAGTATCGTAGAAGAACGATGGCAGCATCAAAGGGATCCCGGCCAAGACATTCCACGCGATCTTGAACCCTCGCATACGCCCGGCTGGCATGTGCGCGATCTCGTGCATGAACAGACTGACGCGGTACAGGGCCACTGCTGAAATTGCAAAGCAGAAGAACTTGACCGCCAGAGGAACCGGAGCCTTTAACACGACTAATGATGTGCCGTAGGCGACAGTCAGGCTGAGGAGGAAGTCGGTCCAGTAAATGGCTGGGTTCAGCTTGAACAGATCCGCGACCAGAACACGAGCTTCTTTGATAGTCAACTGCGACATAGGGCGGTCCCATACAAAGTGGGCCTGGCGGGAGCGAGATTCCGAAACCGGGCCGAGGCTGGTTGGCTGGTTCCTCGTATCGAGGCCGTTTGTTCAGAATATTCGGCAAATCGCCGATTAGGTTTGACGGATTTACCCGACACGACGGCCCTTTTCCCCGTCAGAACGGCGTATTGTAGGGACTTGGCAAAATAGACGCCTCATCTTAGGTGCCTGGCACCTATTGCAGAATTCTATATTTAGGTGCCTGGCACCTATTGCAGAATTCTTGGGCTGCTGTACGATGGGCGGACGCGGGGGTGCAGCAACGTGGAATAGCGGGAGGTTGTTCGTCATGGGACGTAGCTTGAGGTCGGAAGTGTTCTTGGCGTCGGAAGTGTGTATCGTTCACGCAGTCCAAAGGTGTGTACGTCGTGCATTTCTCGCAGGAGTTGACGAGAAAACTGGGCGGGATTACTCGCATCGCAAAGAGTGGATTCGTAGGCGTTTGGAGGCTTTGGCGTCGACGCTCGGTGTGGATGTGCTGACCTATGCGATCATGAGCAATCATCTTCACGTGATCCTGCGAAATCGGCCCGATGTTGTAGCCACTTGGTCCGACGAAGAAGTTGCCACCCGGTGGCTAAAGGTGTTTCCAGGCCGCCGAATTGAGGAGCAGTTGGCTGCCCCGTCAGAAACCGATGTCAAAGCGCTCGTCAGCAATCCCGAGCAGCTCCTAAAGATCCGCGAGCGGTTGTCGGATATCTCGTGGTTCATGCGAGCCTTGGCTGAGCCGATCGCGCGCATGGCCAACAATCAAGAAAAATGCACGGGGCGCTTTTGGGAAGGGCGCTTCAAAGCTCAGAGAATCGTCGATGAAACTGGTTTGCTGGCGTGCTCGATGTACGTCGACCTGAATCCCATTCGCGCCGCCATGGCTCAGTCCCTTGAACAGGCCCTCCACACGTCGGCCTACGATCGACTAGAAGGCCAGCGAGGCCAAGAGATCGATTCTGCGGCGTTTGATCTGGTCGTGTTGAGCAATGAAGAGGCTGGTGGTTTTCACAAGAACAAGACGTTGGCCCAACAAAAGGCGGAACTCAAAAAACATGGTCGACATGTCAATCGCAAGAGCGGACGACGGATACGACGCGACGGTTGGTTGGCTCCGTTGACGTTGGCCAAGGATGTGCTGTCCAACGATCCTCAGGCCCATCATGACGGCTTGCGAGCCAGTGACCGAGGGTTCTTGCGGATCGAGTGGACCGATTACGTGAGCCTGTTGCGTTGGACCGCAAAGGACTCGAGTCACGATGTTGATGGAACAGATCATGAAAATGCCCAGAACGTGTTGAGCCGAATTGGCATCGACGGCGACATGTGGCGTGACGTCGTATGGAATTTCAAAAAATACTTCGGTCAAAGCAGTTGCGCCGGGAAGACTGACGCAATGGCCGAACACGCAAATCAGCATGGCAAACGTTGGCGCCGAGGTCAGCGGCACCTGCCATCAAGTCTCGTAGCAAACTGATTCCGAACGCAAAAGCACATCGCTCCGCCCTCGCATGTTACGACGTGTAACGCGGGAGGTCTGCAATCGGTCAATAAAGTCCCTTTTTTAATTGCTTAGTTCCAATCGCGGTTGTAGCCGGCGGCTGGAGCTTGCTGTGGTGCCGAGGTTTCCCAAATCGTGTTGAAGTCGCGATTTGGAGTTTCACTGCCAACGGGCTCCGGAGTCACATCCGTGGTGTAGCTGGCCAAGCGGACCGGGTTGTACGCCCACTTCTGGTGGACATCGCGATGTGCCGATTGATCCAACGACGAGCCGCTGGGCGGTGTGTTGTACTCCCAGCGGAGCGCAGGTTGCGGGTCGGGCAATTGGTTCGAGGGTGTGTTGGTTTCGAATCGCCGCTCTGAGTTTTGAAGTGCTCGGCCACCCAGATCGTCGCGCCGCGTCGGTCGATTCGAACCAGCACTGGGCGGAATGTTGGGAGTCGGTGCGTCAAAACCAGACGGCACCGGCGGAGTGTACACCGGTGGCGCTGATCGCCGAGCCGGTGCTTGATACCCGCTGTACGTACTCATCCCGCTGTAGGCTGAGGGATTCACATAAGGATTGCCAAACGCGATCCCACTGGGAGCCGGGAACGATGGGCGAAAAGCCCGATTTCCAGAGTAGGGATCGGCCACAGGAACTTGCGCACCCAAGACCGGAACTCCATCAGCAGGCATGACCGCGCCATTTGGGCTCGGAGCAAATCCCGTTGCACCTGGGTAGTACCCGGCGGGAGCAGGCCCCGACATCCCGCTGGGTATTCCACACGTCGTACACCCTGGATTGACGGCGCCTGTCGAACATCCGGGATTCCCACCACAGTCGTTGGTGATGGTGGTCACGGGGACCTGATAATTCTGCGTTTGGTACACCGGGCGATACGTGGTGTAAGGAATTCGTTGTAGTTGCCACTGTTGGTCGGTGCACGGCCGCATGCATGTGGTGGTGCAACCGGTGTTGGGGTCAACGCTGGTTACTGGTTTGTAATTGGTTACGGCGACTCGTTGCCAAGTCGTACGATAGTCTGTGTACGGTACGTAGTTGACGGTCACCTTTTGGCAAGTCTGCAAACAGGTCTGTTGGCACTGGCCTGGTTGCAAGTAGGTGGGAGCGTTGGTGAACGACCCGGACGTTGCCATATAACCGACGGGCGTGGTTTGATTTTTTTTGCCGCACTTTTCTTTGATCCAATCCAACAACGGCCCAGCTTCGACGGACGAGGGCGACATCAGAACAATCAAGCTGCTGGCGATCCAGGCTTTAAACATCAGGGGGCGCATTTTCCGGGACTCCACTTCAGGAGGCTAAGGGGCGTGTTGAACGCCGAACCTTAGGTCGCCACGAGCAGCGGTCTTGAAAAAACGCTAGGCCCGACTGGGGATTTTGCGTAGTCAGTGACGGTCGTAGCGATTGTAGTGAGTTGTTGGAGTTGGCGATTCCGGTTGAGTTCCGCCTGAGTACGAGTACGAAATACACCGCGAATCTGAGACATCCTAAGCCGGACGTTCTGTTTAGCCGGCTTTAGCTTAGCCGGCGGGTCTCTGAAAAGAGCATTTTCTACACCCCGTCCGGCTAAAGCCGGTACACCAGCGCTCGCTAAATTGGATCGGTAACGAATTATGGTGGACACCGCTGTTGCAACTGAGGTACAATGGACCCCGTCACGTGACCTCCCGCCTCTCGCTCGACCGCTCGAGCCACGCCCCCCACCTCCGACGCCCCCACCTCCACCGCGGTGAACGGTATGCAGCTTTTTTCCTGGCCATGTCCAGCCAACTCCACGGCACTCCAATTATTGGGCCGCCTACCAAGGTCCGGCTCGGTGATTGTTTTCTTCGCGGCACTATGGGCCGATGTTCCTTGGCATCACAGTCGTTGCTTGGCCGAAGAACCCTTGACCAACCCACCGGCGACGCGGCAACTCTCTAGCTTCAAGAACGACGTGATGCCCGTGCTGACCAAAGCGGGATGCAACGCCGGTGTTTGTCACGCCAAAGCCGGCAATGGACAGAACGGCTTTCAGCTTTCGTTGCTTGGCTTTGAGCCACAAGAAGATTACGAACATATCGTGTTTGAGGGACGTGGACGCCGTTTGTTTCCGGCCGCTCCGCACGAGAGTTTGTTGCTCCAGAAAGCCACTGGCACCGTTACCCACGGAGGAGGAGCTCGCTTCGAAGTGGACTCGACCAGTTATCGATTGATTCATCAATGGATCGCCGAAGGGGCCAAGTACGATGACCCGCAAGCATCCACCGTCCAAGCCATCGCCGTTGTTCCTGGCAGTCAAACACTACCGCCGGGAACCGAGCAACGCCTGAACGTGATCGCTCGCTATTCCGATGGCAGTCAACGAGATGTCACACCATTTGCACTCTTTGAAGTGAACGATACGAGTTTGGCCGAGGTCGATTCAACCGGACAGGTTCGCACTTTGGACCTGCCCGGTAAGGCCGCCGTCATGGTCCGATATCAGGGTCAAGTCGCGGTCTGCAATCTCTCGATCCCGCAAGGAGGTCCGATTGAATCTTACCCACCGGAAACCAGCTTTGTCGATCGATTCGTGTACGCAAATCTACGAGAACTAGGTGTTCCTGCTTCACCGATCTGCGACGACGCCACGTTTTTACGGCGGGTCACGTTGGACATCGCAGGCCGACTGCCCACGTTGGCCGAGACCGAAGGCTTCTTAGGTTCCTCGCCCACGAGCGAAGCGGATCGACAGGAGAGGCGGCGCCAACTGATTGCACAACTGTTGCGCAGTGGCGAATACGCAGATTTCTTTGCCAACAAGTGGACGGCCATGTTGAAGAATCGCCGCGACGACGCGAGCGACATCCAATCGAACTTTGCTTTCTTCTCGTGGGTCCGCGACAGTCTCTTGGCCAACAAGCCATACGACCAAATGGTACGTGAACTATTGGCAGCGACCGGGTCCGTGACCAGCAACCCACCGGTCGCCTGGTACAAGCGTGTCAAAGATCCCAAACAACAATTGGAGGATATCGCTCAGTTGTTTCTTGGCGTTCGCATGCAATGTGCTCAGTGCCATCATCACCCTTTTGAACGTTGGAGCCAAGACGATTACTACAGTCTCGCGGCCTTTTTCAGTCAAGTTGGTCGCAAGCCGACGGCGACTCGCGGCGAGGACATGATATTTCATCGTCGCGGTGTGGCCACGGCCAACAACATGAAAACGGGAATCGCCCTCCGCCCGGCCGCATTGGGTGACGAGATTCCCTCGATCGCCGCAGAAACCGATCCACGATTGGTGTTGGCCGACTGGATGGCGAAGCCCGAAAACCCGTTCTTCGCGAAGGCGCTGGTCAATCGTTACTGGAAGCATTTCTTCCGCCGAGGACTGATTGAACCGGAGGACGATATCCGTGAATCAAACCCAGCGACGAATCCAGAACTGTTGGCGGCTCTGGAAAAGCACTTCATCGAGTCCGGTTACGACTTGAAGGAATTGGTACGCGTCATTACGGAATCGACCGCGTACCAGTTGAGTTCTGCACCGCTGCCCGAGAACCTTAACGACTGGCAAAACTACTCGCGCTATTATCCGAGACGCTTGCAAGCGGAAGTGTTGCTGGATTCCATCGATCAACTGACAGGTGCTCGCACGGACTTTCCCAACTTGCCGACCGGGACACGAGCGATCGCCTTGCCCGACAACAGTTACAACAATGCATCCCCGTTCTTAAAAGTGTTTGGTCGTCCCGAGAATGAAAGTGTTTGCGAATGCGAGCGCATCCAATCTTCCAGTCTCGCACAAAGCCTCCACCTCATGAACGCCGCCGATGTCAAAGCGAAGATCGGCTGGGCCGAAGGACAAGCCGCGCGTTTGGCAAAGGCCGACTCTCCCATGGAAGATCGAATTGTCCAGTTGTACCGACTGGCGTTCTCTCGTGATCCTGACTCCGACGAACTGGCGATTGCGCAAGAGTATGTCACACAAGTGCCCGCGGAACGGTTGGCTGTGGGACAGGATCTGGCCAGCTGGCGACAAGAGGGGTTCCAAGACTTGGTGTGGGCGTTGATCAATACCAAAGAGTTTTTGTTCAATCACTAGGGTTTGTCCTTCGAGCAATATTAACCAAGAAGCCATGTGATGCAGATTCATCCTAAGATCGAACGAGACCAACGGACGCGGCTCACGATACTTTGTTGTCTATGGGCGTTGATGGCGAGCATGGCTGCATCGACGAACGCTCAATCGGTGTGCCTGCCGTTGCCTCGCCTACTCACCATCGTGCCGATGGGCGGACAAATCGGCACTCAAGTGCACGTCACGATATCCGCAGAATTCGCGGAAGAGATCTCGGCATTGCTGTTCAACCACACTGCGATAGCGGCAACTGCCAAACTAGACGCAGCCAACCAACCGATCGCGAACCAGTTTATGGTGACGATAGCGGCCGACTGTCCGCCCGGCTTGTACGAAGCCCGCCTTCTGAGCCGCTTGGGTGTTTCGTCAGCGAGAATTTTTACCGTTAGTGAACTTCCGGAGATGATCCAGCAAACAGGGAACATCAGCGTAACCGCAGCACAAGATTTGCCCGTCAACTCGGTTTGCAATGCGGTTGCTACCGAGAAGGCGATCAACTATTACCGGTTTACCGCCACAGCCGGGCAACGATTTGTCATCCATTGTTTGGCCCGCGGCATCGATTCCAAAATGGATCCAGTGATTG
Source organism: Pirellulaceae bacterium (assembly GCA_030681235.1). Taxonomy (GTDB): domain Bacteria; phylum Planctomycetota; class Planctomycetia; order Pirellulales; family Pirellulaceae; genus M30B19. The sequence continues at coordinate 46,347 of JAUXWY010000238.1, forward strand.
TGGTGGCCGACGAGTCGGGAGTGGATTTGGTGGTGAATCGTCAAGGCGATACCATCGATTTTGTGGCTCCGCAAACCGGACATTTTCTGATCAAAGTTCACGAACTGACCTTTCGTGGTGGCCCGGCATTCTTCTATCGCTTGGTGTTGCAGTCGATCGATCGTCAGGCCGTTTGGCCCCAGTTTCCGACGACCCGAACCGTGAGCTCGTTTTCTTGGCCGCCTCAGGGTTTGGCTCCGCAAGCCGCGATGATCGAAAGCGAGCCCAACGATAGAGCGGAGACGGCGCAACGCGTGACGCTGCCAATCGATATGCACGGCCAGTTCTTTCCTGCAGCCGATGTTGATGTGTTCGAATTCGTGGGTCGTCAAGGCGAGTCGTGGTGGATTGAAGTGGCCTCCGAACGATTGGGGCGACCGACCGATCCGCAAGTGTTGGTGCAACTGGTCCGAAACGATGGCGGCGTCGAAACGTTGTCCGATGTGCTGGAACTGAGTGATATTCCCAGTCCCATGAAACCCTCCAGCAACGGTTATGCTTATGATGGCCCGCCCTACGACGGTGGCTCGTTGGATGTTCTCGGAAAATTGGATCTCAAAGAGGATGGCGTCTATCGTTTGACGGTGACCGATCTGTTTGGTGGTACTCGCAGCGACGCTCGAAATGTCTATCGCCTCGTGATTCGGCAAGCGGCCCCCGACTTTGCCCTGGCCGCTTGGGGCCTGCACATGGAACTGCGCAATGGCGACCGCAATGCCTTGTCCAAGCCGTTGGCGTTGCGGGCCGGTTCGACCGTCGCTCTGGAAGTAGTCGTGGTGCGCCGCGATGGCTTCGATGGAGAAATTGAACTGGAAATGGGTCAATTGCCGCTCGGCGTGACGGCTGCCGGTTTGAAGATCCCGGCTGGGAAGTCACGAGGTGTGATGCTGTTAACGGCCGATCCGGAAGCTCCCGGCGGTTTTTCGGAAGCTACTTTCGTCGGACGAAGCAGCCTCCACGGACAGGAGGTCGTGCGGCCCGTCCATATGGCTCAAATGGCTTGGCCTATTGCCGACTCATGGGGCGAAATCCCCAGTCCTCGATTGGTGTCCGGGATTCCCGTCTCCGTCACCACTGCCGAATTAGCACCGCTGACCATCCGCGCTCAAGAAGCGAAAGAAGTGTTCGAGGTCCTGTCGGGACAAACCATAAAAATTCCGTTGGAGTTGCAACGACGCAGCGAGTTCTCAGGAAATGTGTTGCAACTGAAGACACTGGGTGTTGACCCAGCTCACAACAACAACTAGGATCGTGCAGTGAAGTTACGTAAAGAATCGCTACGTCGATTACCATTTACTTATAGGAAACGGGCGTTCACAGATGAATACAACAGCCGTTGGCAAGCCTTTTGATTTGCGAGCTGCAAGCTTTCACACGAACACAATCGAGGAGGACCGAACGTCATCGTTTCACGAACTATCGATTGGGTTTTTTGCCGCCATCGTGAATGCTGATCAGACCTTGCTATTGACTGAATATAGCGGGTTCATGAAGGCCGTCGAGCGACTGACGAGGCGTAGCTTACTTGATGATACGGTATTTCGAGCAGAGGTTCTTGAACTGTTGTTAAAGCCTAGATCACCCAACGAAATCTTGGTTGCGATCAAAAAAGTGGTCGCATCAGAAAGGGTGTCGCTGGAGCCTAGGCTTAAGGCAGCCAATGAGGTTTTAGCGTTGCTAGAGGTGTCCCCCTCGTTTGAAGAGCAGCCGATTGCTTTGGCAACGCAATTCATAACGGCAATCGGTGCAATAAAACCTGACATTTCTGCAAGATTGGAGCAGCTACGTCAACGTGTGCTCAATCGAAAGACAGACTTACCTGAATTAAAATCGTCGTCGTTCAGTATCACTTCCCTAATACCCTCACTGTATTGGACGATCCAAGGGAAACCAACTAATACCGACTGGCTAGGTACTGCAGCTGGAGAATTGAACTGCCGAGCGTTAGCAGTTGCGGAGCAGACCAAATTGATTGCATTGGCAATTGGTGATGATTCACTAATGCACGCAGCCAAGGAACTTGAGTTAGAAATACAAGCGAGACCTTTTCGTATCGTCTTGGTAGGTGAATTAAAGCATGGAAAGAGTTCATTGTTCAACGCGATCGCGGGTCAAGATATCAGTCCACGGGGGACGAGTGTTGCGACAACGTCAGCAGTGATCGAACTGTTTTATGCTGACGAGCCAAGTTATGCAGGTACGTGGCTCAGAAAAGAAAGTATCGACCAGATTCGCGAGTATATAGCTAAAAACGCGACGAATCACATGGTTGCGGCGTACAAAAAGCGTTTTGAAACAGTCATCGGGTTACCTGATTTCGCGGCCGGTGGCAAAATTGAGGATTTAGAATCGCTTCCGGCACTGACAGAATACGTAACGGCGGAAGGCGTGTATGCCTGCGGGGTTGAGAGGATTTCAATCGGCCTTCCACTTGACCTTTTGCGAGCTGGTGCCGTCATTGTCGACACTCCCGGCCTCAATGATCCGATGAAAGTTCGCGACTACATTACAGTTCAAGAGGTGAAACAAGCCGATTGCGTCCTATTTGTTTTGCGAGCGGATAAACTTGGCACTGACTCAGAACGTCGCCTGCTGAAGGGGCTTCTCCAACAGGGACGTGCGATTCATTTGGTCCCTGTTTTGACCTTCGTGGATCGGCTCCCAAACGACGAGGCAAGGAAAGAGGCAATATCGCGAGCGACGGAATGGTTGAACGGTGTTCTGTCGGAGGAACGGAAAAACTCTGCCCACGTTGCGGTCGCACCCGTTTGTGCGATAGATGCCTCGAATGCCTGTTTGAATTTACAGCAGTACAATTCGGCTTTCGAAAACAGAATACCGGAAGGCTGCCAGCAATTGGTGGCAATCCTCGGAAAAATAGCATCGGCCCCGCAAATTGGAGACGGATACATTTCACCAATTGAGAATCGTATTGCAAGGTTACGATCTCTGGTCAAGGTTAAGGCAAATGATTTCAATCTGCGTGCCCAAAAGCAATTGCCAGATGATGCTCGTATCGAGCAGCTAGAAATACAGGCAAAAAAGTTCCACGATTTAGCAAATTTGTATCGAAATCAAATTCAATCGCGACTCGAGTCGGTCAAAGAGAGACTTGTCTTCACGGCTGACAGGTTTGAAAGAGAACTGGATCAAGTCATAACGAATGCGACAACTGAATATGAAGCTGCGGTTGAGGCACATGTCCGAATGCTGGGCACGGATTATGCGAAAAGCACTCAATGGGAGTTATTCGACAATCGTACCGGTATCGGTATCTTTCGTGAACACATTTCGAATTTCGAGAAGCGTTGGGCTGATGAAATACAATTGTGGATGCGAGATATTGATCGGTTCGCGACTGAAATGAAAGAGAAAATCGAAACCAATATCCAAGCGTTAAGTTTGGAGCGGAGGCAGCTTGCCGACTTGTGTAAAATTGACTCCAGAATGACCAATTTTCTGTGTCGGACCGACAGAACCATTACGGCAGTATCAAATCTGGCGATTAGTGGCGTTACGCTTTTTGCGATGGGAGCGATTGTACAGGGAGCCACTGGTTCTACGGCGTTGATTAGTGGAGCAGGGATGTTGGCAAGTATCATGGGGCCAGTCCCATTAGTTCTCGGCATCGTGGCTCTGGGATTGTTCGCATACAATGCGTTTAAGGATCCAGAAAAGCGAAAGAGCGATTTTGTCAAAGCCAAAGTCGAGAAAGCAAGAGTAACCATCACCGAGAGGTTGGCACCGGCCCGAGGCGAATTCTCCAATGTTTTAAGAGATGTTTGGGAGCAGTACTTAGTGATCGCTGAAGGCACCTATAATCCACTAATTCGAGAGGCCGTTGCCAGTGCTGTCGAATCAACTCGTTATGCTCAAGTTGTCAGAAAGGTAAAACACGACGTCCGTGTTTTCGCGGTGAAACTTCTGGAATTTGAGAGAGCATGACGTAAGTGATTCAGAACTGGTCCCTTCAAGTGCTATTCCGTTGGTTTAACCGAGCATATCGGCGGACCAGAGTCTGGATCAAAGGTGTAACTTTGGATTAGCGATCTTATAATTGTGTTCAAGATCGTTAAAGAGCTTCAAGCAGTTGCAACAGAAGAGTTGGATCGCAAGCAGCGGCAACTTGCTCGCGATATTGACGAAGTGCTAGTTGCCAGGCAGATAGAGTATTTGGAGATCCTGGCGGCTCGCGCGGAACTGCGACTTTTTGGTTTATTGAATTGTTTACGTTTTGGACGCCTTGGTGCAGCGCTCAAAATAAATACTGAACAACAAGCATTGCTCTCGCGGATGCAGGGGCGCGAGCAGCAACAGCTGCAGGTCGAAGCGGCGAAGATGGAGGAGCAGATACTCGATCAGTGGACCGCGTTCTTGACCCGCGAGCAACAAGAAGACTGGAAGAAAATGGTCGGCCCCAAAAATGACTTTTACCAACCTATTCCAAGTTTACTATTGATTACCCCATTTGGTTCCTAAGACAGAAAGAAGTCTTGGCGTTATACTGATGGCAATTGCCCTTTTCCGAGGAGAGGCTATAGCCACTAACTCGAATGATTGAATGTACAAGAAGCTCGTTGCTGCGGATTAATTCCAATTGTCCTAAGCCACCAAGGATTGCCACGCGGCGATCAGCGAGTTCGCGGCTTGTTGGATCTCGGCGTCGGTGGTGTGCCACCCCAACGATAGCCGGACCGTGCCCCGCGCGGTTTCAACGTCCAGCCCCAAGTTCTCCAGTGTGGCGGATCGACTGGCGTTGCCACTGTGGCAAGCGGATCCCGTCGAGGCGTAAACGTCGTGCGCTCGTTGCAAGAGTTCGTGGCCGGCGATTTTTGGAAAGACCACGCTCAGGGTATTGGGCAACCGAGTCGAGTGGGCCGCGTTGATTTGCAACTCCGGAATATCGGCCCACAACAGGCGTGCCAATTGGTCGCGCCGTTGGAGGATCTGAAGATTGGCTTGTTCGCCGCGGGTGCTCAACAGTTGACAGGCTCGTCCCAACCCGACGATGCCGGCGACGTTTTCAGTACCCGGCCGCAGCCCTCGTTCGTGCGGCGCACCGCGAAACACCGGATGCAGAACCGTACCGAACCGAACATAAAGGGCTCCAACACCTTTGGGTGCATAACACTTGTGACCGGCAATGGTCAACAGATTCACTCCCAGTTCATCGACCTGCACCGGAATTTTTCCGAGGCTCTGCGCTGCATCTGTATGGAAGACCACGTCGCGTTCTTGGAGCACTTCGGCGATGGCCGACAAGGGTTGGATCGCTCCGGTTTCATTGTTGGCGTGCATGATCGAGACCAGTCGTGTGTCGCTGCGCAGCGCGGCTTTGATCGACTCTGGCTCGACCACCCCATCGCGATTCGAGCGGACGTACGAAACGCGATGGCCCTGCTGTTCGAGCCACTTGATGGGCTCCAAGACAGCCGGGTGTTCGATTTGCGAAGTGATCAAGTGACCGTTCGAGGGAGCGTCCAACATCGAACCAAGAATGGCCAAGTTATTGCTTTCGGTTCCGCCGCTCGTAAAGAATACTTCTTCTCGGTCGGCTCCGATCGCTGCTGCCACCAACATCCGGGCATCTTCAATGGCCTCGGCAGCGGCTCGGCCCAGCGGATGGTTGCTCGAAGGATTTCCGAAATGTTGATTCAGGAAGGGCAACATGGCCTCGACCACCGCTTGGGCGACGGGTGTGGTGGCGTTGTAGTCCAAATAAATCGGTTTCACGAGGAGGCTCTCCACGTTGATGGTGTGTCCGGGTCTGCCGAGTTCTACTTTGAGCGGCCCGTGTTGGCAAGAACGCCCGGTGTTGCATTCATGGCCCAATGCAGCTAGCAACGGTTGGATGCTCGAAGCGGGCCAAAGTCCATTCGCCCTCGCCGGCCCCTCCTCGCCGGCCCCACCTCGTCGGTTGGCGTGAACTACTCTTGTCTTTTTTTCATAATTCAGCTAATTCGAGCAAAGAGGACGCAAGCGGCAAGACGGCCACGAGCGTCGATTCGAGCAAACCGATCATTTTAGGTGGATGGATGCGGGAAAAAGCTGGGCGAATTCGCTCCCACAGTCTTCAAATACTGTTGGGTTCGCTGATGATCGCGGTCTTCGCCATGAGCGAAGTCCACGCGGCCGGGGCTCCGCAATCCCGGGGTGCGGCTCAGCCTCGCGTCTCCCAACCCGGCACAAATTCTAGCCAGATGGGCCGCCGATCGACACTTCCGCCGCGACGTGGGTCCAATCTTCAACCCGCGCCGCTGCCCAACCGTGTGGCTGGCGGCACAGCAACGCCGCGCTCCTCCGATACTCGCACGAGCCCACAGACTCCATCGACCAACTTCCCCTACACCGTCGCGACCATCAACCCACGCACTCCCATTCGCAGTATGCCCAGCGACGATGGGTACGCGACAGCATTCGTCGGTCCGCAAACCGAATTGCAAGTTTGGCGACACGATCCCAACGGTTGGTTGGCCATTCGTCCGCCCGACGGTAGCTTCTCGCTAATCGATGCCAAGCATCTCAAAGCAACGAACGATCCTGATGTGTTCCTGGTCAGCACCGACCGCGCGCAGACCTGGGTGGGAACTCAGATCGACGAGGACCACACGCCGATTTCACAAGTGCGATTGAAGTTGAACGAACGCGTCGCGGTCATTTCAAGCTTGATCATCGAAGAACAAAATGGAGCGCAAACCTGGTATCAAATCGAGCCGCCTGCTGGCGAGTTTCGCTGGGTTCATCAAGACGACCTGCGTGCCGGCGGGCGAGCCTATCCGGCTCCCTCGGCAACCGACATCGCGAGTCGTCCGCAACCGCCCGCCAATGCTCCGATGAGTGGCTACATGCCGCCACTGACCAACCCTGCAGCGGTATCGCATTCGCCAAATGGGGTCGACCTACCGGCATTGGATCTGGAGCCAGGAATCGGTCTGCCCGCCAATGCCCAAGCCGCCAATCCCGGCGATACGTCTCAATGGCGAGCCGCCCAGCAGACCACGCCCCTCATGGGCTACGCGGAACCGCAACCTTGGCAAGATTCAGGTGCCAATGGCTTCGGAGCACATCCGGCGGCGCATGCCGCGACACAAGGCTCGAACACGCCGAACGGCTCGATTGTCCAACCCTTGGATCAGGAACCTGCGCCGGGTAGCTCGCGGCCACCGACACCGGGTGACGCCTGGGATGCGGCGGTGAATCAGTTGCGCCAAGATCCGGTGGCCAACGCGGTCGCCAACGCCTCGCACCAATCGATCGACCATCAAACGAAGGTTCCTCCCACAATGATGGGCACCAGTCCAACGCCCACTGCGACGCCAGACCCTCAGTGGGCGACGATGGACTGGAACCAAAAATTGGCGTGGGTTCAGACTCGATTGAACCAAGACTCGGCCCTGCCATCGCAGCAATGGAATCTCTTGCCATTGCTCGAACACTGTCGAGCGCTCTGGTATGCCGCACCAACGACCCCGCAGCAAGAAGCGGCCGCGCATCTCGGTAAACGCATCGAAGAACTGATGCAGTGGCAGTACAGTCGTGGCACCGCCAACGATTTATCGGCGCGGGCTCAAAACCCCAACGATCCATGGGCCGGCCAACGTTGGGCTTCAGCCGGCTCGTTGGTGGGTTCGGGCGTTGCATCGACCCCGGGAAGTCCCCAAGTTGGGGCAGGGAGCAGTCCCCCAACCAACCCCGCCTTCGACGCCGTGGGTTACTTGAAAGAGCTGGTCGTGGCTCGCGGACAAAGGTCCAACGAATACGTGTTGCAAGACAACAACGGTCGCTCGATTTGCCACCTCTCAGCCCAGCCCGGCGTCAACCTCAACAACTTCTTGGACCAAAAGGTTGGCGTGATCGGCATTGTAGGCATCAACGGCAAACTAAATTTAACGCATGTCAGCGTCGAACGAATCTATCCGGTGCAATAACAGCGTCCGGCTTCGCGATGCCCTGTAAACCCTAACAGCTTCAGTTTAGCGCACGCTGGTGTACCGGCTTTAGTCGGCGGGGGCGTGAAAAAATCTTTTGCAAGCCCCGCCGGCTGAAGCCGGTACACCAGCGATCGCTCAATTGCCTTTGCATCGACAGAGCCATCGAAATCCGCAACGTATTTCGGGACAAATCTTTAGGGGGCCAGGATCGCAACCGCGACGGCCGGCATCACGCCGGACACTTCCGGTCCGAGCAAGTCGGTGCCACTGCGAATCGAACCGGCGAACATGCTCCAGCGGGTTTGCGCCATTGCGACGAAAAGCAGTCGTTCGCCTTCGCCTAAGTTGAGCAGCCACAGTAGCCCAGGTTCTTCGCGAAGCGGGCGGGCCAACGCGGACGCAATCAGTTGGAGGTGTTTCGACTGTGCTTGCATGGCGACGTGATGCAGGAACTCGCTGGGCAACTCTTGAGCATCGCTACAAAACATCCGGGCGATTCTCTGTGCGGCATGATCGCGTGTCGCCGGGCGTCCATCGGCAGTTGCGTTGTTTTCTTCGTCTTCGTCGATTAACTCGGTGAGAAGGTAAGCATCGTGGATCGTGGCGAAGAGTTCTTGAGCCAAAGGCAATGTCAAGCCGCGGTAATTCACGGTGGGCAAGATCATCGACAAGGGGCTACGACGGGCGCCCGTATAAACAAGTCGACCTGTTTGAATTCGCTGCCAATCTGACGCGGGAGTTAAGGGCCGATCGGGACCAACGACGGTTAGATCCAAAGTCGTGGAACCTAAATCCGCGATCAGGCCCGGTGCCTGAAATTCGGACGATAAAAAGTTGCCCCATAGTCGAGCCACCGCGTGCCAATTCGAGGCCGCAACTTCCGTGCAACTTTGTTTGGCTTCATCCGCCCTCAACCAGGAACGATCCTCAATGCTGGCGGTCTGTGCATAATATCGGATGGGGACACCGCGCCGAGCGAACGCCATCTCGCATTGATCCACAATCGCTGCGACGCCAGCGGACTTGCGAGGAAAACAGTCCGCGATTTCACCGGTCGTGGTGATCACAATTTGGTCGGGAGCCGCGAATGAAGCCGTTAGGGCCTGGAGCGCCGTGCTCAATTCCTGCGGAGTGCGCCACAAGGCGAAGCTGTGGCTCTGAGACGTCAAGTGACCGCTAGGCCGATCGAGACAAACAACTTTCAGGTTGGCCCCGCCGATGTCGAATCCCCAAACGCGGCCGGATTTCTGTGAGACCTGCCAATGCTTCAACAACGTGTTCCATTGCGGCGGGCCACTATCCATTCGGCAACAAGTCCTCGAGCGCTTCGCGGATGGTGGGGAATTGAAACTTATAGCCTGATTCGATGGCCACGCGTGGCTCCACTCGTTGGTTGTCGAACAGGCTCTTGCCGAATTCCCCAAATGCCAAGCGCAAGCCAAACTTGGGGGCCGGAATCAAGGCCGGGCGTCGCACCGCCCGAGCGAGTGCTCGAGTCCATTGCCAATTCGTTGTCGCCGTGGGTGCGACCGCATTGACGGGCCCTGAAATCGAAGAGACTGCCAAACAATGTTCGATCAAGCCGACCAAATCGGCCGCGTGAATCCAAGGAAAATATTGGAAACCAAACCCGAGCGGTCCACCCAAGCCCCAGCGAAAAATCGGCAGCATTTTTCCCAGCGCGCCGCCATGGGGGTCCAAGACGATCCCAATGCGAATTCGACAGACTCGAATTCCATATCGAGCAGCAGCTTCGGCCTCGGCTTCCCACTCGGCGCAGACTTCTGGCAGAAATCCAGTACCGCACGATGATGTTTCCGTCAAAGTCTCACCCGGTCGATGTCCGTAGTAACCCACGGCCGACGCCGAGATCAAGACTTCAGGCGGCGTCGCCAACTGTCCAAGTGACTTGACCAACGCTCGAGTACCGACAACCCGTGAGTCCCGAATTCGCTGTTTCTTTTCAATGGTCCAGCGACCCTCGGCGACCGGATCACCTGCCAAGTGAATCGCCGCTCGAATCGAGCCCAGTTCCGCAGCCGGCAATAGAGATGCCGCGTTCCAGGTGAGGTATCGCACCGATTGGTGACGACCCTCGGCCGTCGCCGCAGGCGGTTGCCGAGTCAACACGCAGACGGGTTCCTGCCGTCTTGCCACCAAGCGTCGCCCGACCAATCCTGTGCCGCCGGTTACCAGGATGCTGGGTTGCCCGGCTGCGGGTCGTTTCGAGTCGTCCATGTCATCTCCCTACTACGGCCGGCTCTGATCGTTGAAGCGATTCGAAGTCTACGACCGGTGTTGGTTGCGAATTTGGTCGCGGAGGATGGCCGCCAACTCAAAGTTCTCATTGGAAATCGCTTCGGCCAATTGTTCATCAAGCGTCGGACCGATTTCGAATCGCTCGCGAAGTGATTCGCGCACGTGGATCAAACGTTGCACCAATTCATCATCGTCAAAGTCTTGTTCCAATTCGTACGTATCGTAGAACGCACGAATCAAACCAACTCCTTGATTCAATTCTTCGATCGCCGACGCGGGTTCGCCACCCTCTTGGACTCGTTGCAACGCCAACGACTGGGCTCGCTGAAAAATCACAAATGGACGATGTTGTTCGTGCATCATCGCCCATTCTTGGTCTGGGGAATGGCTCAGACACGCGTCCATCAACGCCAGCGTATGTTGTGCGTCAGTGGCCGCCCGCGCAAACGCTTTCATGTGAATCCAACCGATCCGACGATGGTAAAACTGCGAGAACTCGCGGTCCACTTCCAAACATTCTTCGCTCGAGAACTTGAAGGCGGCATCCACCTCCTGATCGCGGTGCTTGATCCAATCGAGCAGCGTGGCAAAGCCAAAGGGTTTGGTTCCATCCGGTCGACCAACGATCTCCATTTGGAGCACCCCTAGATCGACCCGCAATTGCAACACGTCGCGACCATCCGGATGTTTGACCAACCGGGCCGTGGGTTGGAGTGGATCGAAGTCCCAGCCCGCTAGAATTTTGTCGATGGTGAGGTTCTTTTTTGGCATACTTGTGACAATTCCCGGGCTACGACTTGACTGTCTTGACCATGGCAATCCGCAATTCGCGAAGTTGCTTTTCGTCCACCGTTCCCGGGGCACCCGTCATCAAGTCGGTGGCTTTTTGCGTCTTGGGGAACGCGATGACATCGCGGATGTTATCCAGTCCCGCAAACAGCATGACCACGCGATCAAGCCCCAAGGCGATCCCGCCGTGCGGTGGCGCTCCGCATTGCAGCGCGTCCAACAAGAAGCCGAATCGATCTTTGGCCATTTCCGGTGACATGCCCAATAGTTTGAAGATCAACGACTGCACGCCGGAGTCGTGGATTCGAATGGTCCCGCCGCCCGCTTCGAAGCCGTTGATGATCAAGTCGTACGCTTTGGCGCGAGCACGACTGGGGTCGGACTCCAAGAACTCGACGTGTTCGTCTTTCGCCGCCGTGAATGGATGGTGCATCGCGACCCACCGTTGTTCTTCTGGGTCGTGTTCGAACATAGGAAACTCGACGACCCAGGAAAAGTGCATCGACTTGGGATCGTAGAGTTTTAGTTCGGCGCCCAACGTCTTGCGCAGTCCGTGCAGCGCTTTGCAAGTAATGGTCCAATCATCGGCGATCCATAACAACAGATCGCCGGGCTTGGCTTGCATGGCCGCGTTCCAGCGCGATTGTTCTTCAACTGGAAGATTCTTGGCCACCGAACCCGACCAGTGACCGTCGTCTTCGATCTTGGCCCAAGCCAAACCTTTGGCGTTGTACGAGTCTTTGACCAAGGCCGTCAACTGATCGATTCTTCGCCGAGCCAGAGCGGTACCACCATTGGGTACACACAAACCCCGTACGAACTTGCCGCCCTCGGCGACACTGCGAAACACTTGAAACTCCGATTGCCGAGCCAAGTCGGTGCAGTCGATGATCTCCATCCCAAACCGCAGGTCTGGGGCATCATGTCCAAACCGACGCATGGCCTCATCGTACGTGATGCGCGGCAATGGGATTTGCAGGTCAAGCCCCAAAACCTCTTTCGCCAACTTGACCATCAAGCCATCGATCAAACCCATCACGTCGTTGTGGTCGACAAACGACATTTCGATGTCCAATTGAGTGAACTCCGGCTGCCGATCGGCGCGCAGGTCCTCATCGCGAAAGCAACGAGCGATTTGGTAATAGCGGTCGTAACCCGCGATCATCATGATCTGCTTGTAGAGTTGCGGCGATTGCGGCAACGCGTAAAAGCAGTTCTCTTGGACGCGGCTAGGGACCAAATAGTCACGCGCCCCCTCGGGTGTGCTGCGACCTAAAATCGGGGTTTCAACGTCAATGAATTGGTGCTCGTCCATGTAGTCCCGAATCAACTTGGTCAAGCGATTGCGGAGCAACAAGGTCTGCTGCATGCTGGGGCGACGAAGATCGATATATCGGTGTTCCAAGCGAACTTCTTCGCCGATCGCGTCGGTGCTATTGGGGAGAAACGGCAGATTGCGGCTGGGATTGAGAACCACCAACGACTGGACTTGAAGTTCGATCTCGCCGGTCGCCAGCTTCGTGTTCGACTGCGATTCACCGCGTCGGACAACCTCGCCGCTGACTTGAATCACATATTCGGAGCCCAAGGTCCGGGCAACCCGCTTCAATTCATCACTTGCGGCTTGGTCAATCACAACCTGAGTCGATCCGTAGCGGTCTCGCAAGTCAATAAAAGTTGCGTTTTTGTGGTCGCGAATCCGGTCCACCCATCCGCTCAGCGTGACGGTCTGTCCGATTTGTTGAGCCCGTAACTCACCACAGGTATGTGTACGAAACAATTCAAGCGTCCTTTTTCAACTGAGATGCCACCGTGTCGCCCGAATTTTCTTTGCCGGTCGCCCGAAATCCCGTTGCCCGAAATCGAGTCGCCGTGGGAAGCACCCGCGACATCTGCCGCAGGAAGCCGTTCTTAGGCGGGTCAAGACCGGACCGACCAACAGCTCGGACGATCATTGGTGCCGATGATTCTACGGAAAACGCTCGTTTTGCGTAGGGCACTTGGGGCGGCACTTGGGGCGGCACTTGGGCTCGCTACGCCGGTCGCCGTGACTTGTAGCTGGCCATCGCAATGGTGGCCCAATATCCAATCAGCCAAACAAGATATCCAAAACCGACTCCCAAAAACCAAACGTATGTCATGAAGTTATCTTCGGACATGATCTTTTCCGGCCTTGGCATCAAGAAGAACATCATGATCCAGGCTAGCAAAATCGAGCCAATACCGAGCGCAATTCGATAGCCGGCAAAGCGTACCCCGAAGCGAATCCCCGCCATCAACAAGAGATTCCCAATGGTCCCAAAAACCGCCACAATCGATGTGGCGGCCAACGCCGTGCCCACAAAACTCATTCGATCGGTGTATTCAATGTCCTTTTCGATAAATGCTTTGTAAATCATCCAACCGACAGCGAAACCATTGAACACACAAATCAAGAAATCAAGAAATGCGACTAGAATCCCTAACCCGCCCAAACGAAAGACATTTTGCTTTTCCGACATGGCTATCGATCCCGTAGTGAGTAGACTTTGATTTGTCGTCCAAATTCCCCCGAGCGGGCTTATCTTAGGTCATTCTGGCTTCTTTACAAGGAACCCCGGGAATTTCCTGCGGTATAATACGAAGGCCGTGGCGAATGAGTAGGATGCCCTTTCCGGGCTTGCCGTTTGTTGATTTGGCGGTTGCGACGCTGGCCAAGAGTTTCGGCGGTTGGCCAGGTGAGTCTCGGGGCGCGGTTGTTCGGTTTCAAGTTCGCGTCAACTCGGGGCGTCAAAAAGCGACATCGGGGTGATGTCAGGAGTTTGCAAGAAATGGGTCTAATGGCTTTGCGTTCTTTACGGCCGCTCCCAACCTCAAAGGTGCTGGGCAACAGTGTCGTGGACCGTTCCTACGGTCCAGCGCATTCCTGCCCGAACCGTTCCTACGTTCCAACGGTCCGCTTGGTTCTGCTTGGGCTAATAATGACTCTGGCCAGTACCGCGACCTCGGTCGGGGCTTGGCAAGAAAACACGGTCTCGCCCAGCGTGAGGCTCAAGGTGGCCTTGCCCATCACGGACCAAGTGGATCGACAGGTTCGGGCGGGGGTTGATCAGGCGATCAAGCAATGGGAGAGCCGAACCCCTGCCGAGCCCGGCCAACTTCTCACGAGACCAACGATCCTGCTGGAATTCGATACGGCGAACAATCTAAACGGTCTTGGGAGCGAGTTCGAAAGCTGTTTGGGTTTGGCCCGCTATCTGCAACGGCCGGAACTGAACAAAGTGCGATTGATCGCTTATGTCCCGCAGCCCACAGGACTTTCTGCGGTTGCGGGGCGGGATCGGAATACCATTGCCAGGAGCCAAGTTGGCGGGCATGCGTTGTTGGTCGCACTGGCCTGCGAGCAAATCTGGTTGAATAGCGCGGCGGCCTTGATTGGCGTCGGCAGCGATTCGACCGAGCCCGACTTGGAACGAACCAACTACGAGTTCATCGCCAAACGAGGTGTGCAGTGGCCACCGGCCGTCGTCGCCGCCTTGGTCGATCCACAACGCGGGTTGTACCGGGTGAACCGGGCCGATGGGAAAACGGTCTTGACCGACCGGTCTGGACGCGAAGCCCTCAGCGCCGAAGGGCAAGAGGTCGGCAGCGAGGAACTGGCCCGCCCGGGCCAAGCTGCTGATTGGTCGGCCGGACAGTTGACGGCCTGGGGATTGACCCAACCTCCCATCATCAATCGCGACGATCTGATCGCACGCTTGGAAACCGATCGCTTGGTAGATTTTGTGATGGGCCAACAGTTCGACAAATGGTCAGTCGCGATGCTGAAAGTCGAAAACTTGGACCGCGAATTTCTGACCTGGGCCACGCGTAGTCTGAATGCCGATCGGATCCTCAACCAAACCAATATGTTGATCTTGAGAATCGATACGTTGGGTGGATACGACCTCCGCGCCGCCGGCGATCTAGCAATCCTGGTGGCCGACTTGCGACAACAGGGCATTCGAACCGTCGCTCTTTTGCCAAACGGGGCCAAAGGGGCCGAAACCATTCTCGCGTTGGCCTGTGATGAGATCGTGATGGCCGAGGAGCGGCGGTTTGGCGGCAACGTAACCTTGCCACTCGACGACGCAGCCGCAGACGATCTGCTGAGCGCCGCACAAACAGTAGCCGAGCGGAAAGGACGCGATTGGTCGCTGGTCGCGGCCTTGGCGTTTGGCAATCAGCAAACATTTGAATATCGTCATCGAGAAACGGGTGTGGTTCGGATCATCAACGAACAACAGTTCGGGGAATTGGTGGACCGCGAACAATGGCAGCGCGGCGTCGAGGTACGGCTGGCAAGTGGTCTGGCCGCCGAAGAGGCTCGGCAACGACGTATCGTGGATCATGTGTTGGCCGACGTCGATCAGCTTCAGTCGCTGTACCAATTCGACAGCATGCGCACGTTGCAGCCCACGTTTTCCGATCGCACCGTCCAACGAATCGCAAGATTTGTCAGTCGCCCTGGAATTTCGCACTTGTTGCTGATGTTTGGGTTCTTCATGTTGATGATCGAACTGTCCTCGCCGGGGATCGGAGTCCCAGGGTTTGTCTCGGCCTGTTGCTTGAGCTTGTTCTTCTGGGGCAACTATTTGGAAGGCAGTGCCGGGGCGCTGGAAATCATCTTGTTTGTCTTGGGCTTGCTCTTTGTTTTGATCGAGATCTTTGTGCTGCCGGGATTCGGAATGTTCGGCATTGGTGGCGGTTTGATGATTTTGGCGTCCATCGTGCTGGCGGGACAGAACTTTATTGTGCCGCAGAGCCAACAAGATGTCCAACAAATGGCTTGGAGCATGTCGTCCGTTCTTGGCGCATTGGCCGGTGTTTTTGCGGCGGTAGCATTCATTCACTATTACATGGATAGTGTACCTGTCCTCAACCGTTTGATCCTGAAGCCACGGGCCGAAGTCGGAGAAATCCTGGTCGAGGCACCGTCGCGTTATGGTCATTTGCTGGAACGCATCGGCGTGACCATCACCCCATTGATTCCGGCGGGCAAAGTACGATTTGGCTCGGAAATCGTCAGCGTGGTCACCGATGGCCATTATGTCGACGCAGGTCGTGAGGTTGTCGTCTACGAAGTCTTGGATACGATAGTGAAAGTTCGAACGACAAACGCGGACCGTTCGAGTTGACGGCCCGGACGGAGATCGCGGACGATTCGATTTGTCGGTCCGCTCATCGAAACACAAGTGCGAGTTTGGCATGAGTTATTTTGCGATCGCGTGGCTTTGCCTGCTGGCGTTCTTGGTCGTCGTGATCTTGGAGATGTTTCTCCCGACGGCGGGAATTCTATTCGTGCTCAGCATGGTATTGGCCGTCGCCGCCGTGATTGCCGGATTCATGCATTCGGTTTATTTGGGGGCGATCATGATCGTCATCTTGGGCGTTTCGCTGCCAGTCCTGTTTGCGTTGTTTTCTAAAGTTTGGCCGCATACACCGTTGGGCAAGCGGCTTATTATTCCCGCTCCCACACGCGAATCCGTCTTGCCATCCTCCGCGCTGGACGATTCGTTCACACAATACAAAGGAGCCAAGGGCGAAGTCGTGTCTCCCATGTTGCCGACAGGCTCCATCCGAATCGGAGAAAAAACCCTGGTCGCGACCTGCGAATCCGGCTCCGTCGCGTTAGGCCAATGGGTCCGAGTGGTCAAGGTTCAAATGAACCGTCTCTTTGTTGTGCCGGTAGAGTTGACGGATGATCTACAATCGCCGGGCGGGTTCGAGCAGAAGTTGGATCAAACCGTCCAAGCCACGATGCAAGAGTTTGATTGGGATTCCGACACTCGCGAGCCGCGTGCGACCTGAGTGTGGAGGAGTGCCCCATTGCCAGCGATCTACGAACACCCGTGGCAAGTGACCGAAGTCGAGATCGATGGCCTGGGCCATGTCGGCAATGTCGAGTACTTGCGGTGGTTGCAAGCCGCGGCGATCGCCCACTCGGCCGCGCAAGGTTGGCCGACAGAAAAGTACTTTGAGCTGGGCGCAGGTTGGGTGGTACGATCGCATCAAATCGAATACTTGATGCCAGCTCATCTGGCTGATGAGATTGTCGTGCGAACGTGGGTTGCTAACTTGCGCGGGATTCGCTCCTTGCGCCGCTACGAAGTTTGGCGTCCGGCCGATCAAACGCTGTTGGCCAAAGCGCGCACCGAATGGGTCTTCATCTCATTCGCCACTCGTCAGCCTCGGCGTGTTCCTGACGAAATTAAACAAGCCTTCGATATCGTCGGTGATCAAGAGGCAACCTGACCCTCCGGTTCAATCGTCGTTGCGAGCAATTTCAGGAGGGATTCGTGAGCCGTGGGGATCGAGGGCTGTTTGAGACGTGGCCCGCTCCAAAGACTCACGCATCGATTCGTCGGTGACGTGCTCCCACGCTTCGGCTTTTTCGTGAATTCGATCGACTTCGCATTGGGCTTGCTCCACCAAGTACAATTCCCATAACCGATGGGCTCGCACCAACAACTGGGCTCGACGACGACCTGCTTCGGTCAATCGAAAACGATCGCCACAGGATTCAATCTCGCCCCGACGACCCAATCCGGCGATGACCCGCGCGCATTGCCGTAGTGACTGACCCAAACCGGCGGACAACTGCGTCAACGTCGAGCCGACGAATTCGAAGTTTCCCTGAGCCGTGGCCAGAGTTGCGGTTGGCGTTGGCAACGTGGCTCGCTCCTCCAAACGAAACAAGAAGCCCAAGACATCGTCCGCCGCAACTTGTGCGGCGAAGGTGCGTTGACGCAACCAACGAGTGACAACGCCGCGCCGGCTCCCAATCAATCCACATATCAGCAACAGCCCCCCCGCCGATACGGCCATCATGCCTGAAGTCAGCGTGCTGCCCATCCCGAACCAGCCCGGCACCACCACGGCACTCCCATGACCCATGATCGCTGCGAGCGCTGCCAGACCCATACTCCACGCCAGCATTCCTGACAACCGATCGGTCATCATCAACGCCGAAGCCGGCGGCACGACGATCATGGCCACCACCAAAACGCTGCCGACACTCTCGAAACTGGCGACTGCCGTGATCGCGACCAATGTCATTAGCCCATAATGAACCACCTGAGAAGAGAACCCCATCGAATCGGCGAAATCGCTGTCGAAGGCGGTCAATAACAGCTCCTTGTAAAACAGCGCCACAAACAATCCGTTGAGCAACAGCGTCGAGCCCAGTGTCACGACGGCCTTGGGGACCAACCAGCCCGCGATTTCCCACTGATCCAACGGCGTCAATTCGATGGAACCGTACAACACGCAGTTTGGATCCAAATCGACATGATCGGCCACCTGGACAATCATGATCATGCCCAAGGCAAACATCGCGGTGAAGACCACGCCCATCGAAGCCCCGCGATCTACCCCAGCCGAGCGCCGCAGCGTCTCGATCAAAAACACCGTCACAACGGCGGCCAACACGGCAGCGACAAACATACCCGTGCCGCTGCGGCTGCCCGATACCCAAAACGCAACCGCCAAGCCGGGCAATACCGCGTGTGAGATCGCATCGCCCAACATGCTGGTCCCGCGCAGCACCAAGAAGTTACCCAACAGCGCGCACGACATCGCGCACAGCATCGCCGTGAGGACAATCCAACCGTCCAACGCCCAAGTCCACCCGTCCAATTCCATTAGCTTGGCTCCGGGATTTGATGGGGGCTCTTGACGACCTCGGCCGTCCGACCTTGGAGCAATCGTTCCAGCTCATGAATGACCGAGGGCTCGAGAACATGCTCGATGTCGTCCGCCAATCGATCCACTTGTTGGAGGGCCACGTCGGCGTGTGTTATCAAATACATTTCCCATAGTCGATGTTGGTGGGTCAATTTTTTCGCCTGGACCCAGCCCGGTTTGCTGAGCGCGACTTGAGAGCCAATTCGCGTGATCAACCCCTCGCGTTGGGCCCCGTCAACCAATCGCTCCAACTGCGTCCTTGACCAAGAACGCGAAATCATCAGGTCGGCGATCTCGATCCGGACCTCGGATTCCCGAACGATTTTTGGCTCGGTAGTTTTCGCCTCGGCGCGTTCGTAAACCGCGCGGAGGAGATGTTGCCGCAGCATGATCTGCTGCCACTGCCTGCGTCGGATCGCTCGCCACACTAGCCCTTGCGCGCCACCAAACATCAGGCTGAAAAGAAACAGGGTCGCGCAAGCTAAAATAATTACGGCTCCCGCCGGCAAATTGGGCAGTAGCGCACTGGTCATGCCCCCGCCAAAACAACCGGCCATGCCAATCCCCGCTGAAATCAAAACTTGACGGGACAGACGATGGGTCCAGAACCGAGCTGCGGCGGCGGGAATTATCAACAAGGCAATCACCAAAATCAAACCAACGGCCTGCATGCCTGTAATCGCGATGCCGACGACCAACGACATGAGCAACCCATCCAGCCACCACTTCGAATAACCTTGAGTTTCGGCATAGGCTTGATCGAAACATAACAGCGCCAGCTCCTTGAAGTACATGGTGCAAAGCACCAACGCCACCGCAGCGGCCGTGATGATGACCATCAGATCCATCCAGCTCAACGAGGCCGTCTTGCCGTAGATAAAACCTTCCAGTCCCGCCGCGTGTCCCGCTTCGAGACTTTGGATCACGCCCAACAAAGCGACGCCTGCTCCAAAAAACACGCTGAGCACAATGCCGAAGGCCGCGTCTTCACTCAATCGCCACGTCGAGCGCAAGCCCAAAATCGCCGCCGCACCGACCAGCCCCGAGATCGTGGCGCCGGTAAACAAGATTGGGAGAGACCTGCCATCACCACCACTCAACGTCGCGACCAAGAATGCAATTCCCAAGCCAGGCAACATCGCATGGCTAATCGCGTCGCCCACCAGGGCTCTTTTGCGAAGCAAGGTGAAACTGCCAACCACACCCGCAGCACAGCCTAACAACGCGGTGCCCAAGATCACGATTCGCGTATTGTAATCCGCCAATGTCAGTAGTCGCAGCAACGCGGCGAACCATTCGTCACTCGTCTCGACACTGACCCAGGCGATACTCGAACCTATCACAACAACTTCTCCTGCC
This sequence comes from Pirellulaceae bacterium, assembly GCA_030681235.1. Lineage (GTDB taxonomy): Bacteria > Planctomycetota > Planctomycetia > Pirellulales > Pirellulaceae > M30B19. The sequence continues at coordinate 66,428 of JAUXWY010000238.1, forward strand.
GTCGCATGGCGGACGAGACCTCGTCCAGCAACGTCAAGCGACCACCGTAAGTCTTTTGCAGGTTCTCGGGTGTGAACACTTCGGAAACCGGGCCGCTGGCGACCACTCGCATGTTCAGCAACAAAACATCATCAAAATACTCAGGTACCGTTTGCAGGTCATGGTGAATGACGACACACGTCTTGCCCTGCTGCTTCATCGCACGCAGTTGCTGAATGATCGCCAACTCGGTGGCCGCGTCCACGGCCGCCAACGGCTCGTCCATCAAATACAAGTCGGCATCTTGGGCCAGAGCTCGCGCCAAAAACGTCCGTTGTTGTTGCCCGCCGGAAAGATGGCTAATCTGCCGATGGGCCAAGTCGGCGATCCCCACTTGGTTCAAAGCTTCCATGGCCCGAGCCCGATGCTTTTTTCGGACGGGCCACAACCAACCGATCTCACGATAAAGCCCCATCGTCACGACATCCAAGACGCTTACCGGGAAGTCCCAGTCCACGCTTTCGCGCTGCGGCACGTAACCAACGCGCCGTCGCTGCGCCGCGAACTCGTCGCCAAAAACTTGGATCTTGCCGCTCGTGCGGGGAATCAAATTCAGAATCGCGCGCAAGAGCGTGCTCTTGCCCGCGCCGTTCGGTCCCACAATCGCCACCAAGGACCCAGGTTCAACATGAAACGCTACATCCCAGAGCACAGGAGTCCGTTGATAGGCCACGGTCAAATCCCAGACCCGCAGTGGCGTCGACGCAGGACTCTTTTCGTCGTGATGCGGTTTCTTGTTGGCCAAGTTTGGCGGCGTGGATGGACGGTTGGAAACCATGGCTCGCCCGTGTGGGGTAGAAATTCTTTAGAGTGCCTCCGCGCGGCCTATCTTCGTCGTCGTCTATCCGACTGTAAAGCCGCCGGGAGGTAGGGAATAGATCTTTTCAGCTCGAATACGACTTGCTCGGGCGCCAAACCGAGACCATCGACCCGGTCCCTCGACCGCTTCCCTTGCGGCTGCCACCACCCACTCGGGCCAAACCTACACCGTCACCTACCACTACGATGCCCAAGGGCGACATGTGAAATTGACGTGTCCTACCGGCCGCGAAGCCGAGTATCCTTATAGAAGATGACGTAGAATGGTAGTCGGACGAGACCTTCGATAACCAACAAAACGATAGGACGATGACGATGGCTTGGCGACGATGCCCGGTAATATGGTTAGTGATGTTCGCCGTTGCCAGTCCATTCGTCGTACTGGGGCAGGACAACGCAGTGCCAACTCGGACTGCGGATGATCCGCGTTTGCCGAATGGTCAGATCGATTATCTCGCCAAACTCAACGACCAATTGAAGCAAGGCATAACGCCAGACAATAACGCTGTTGTTCCTTTGCTTGAGATTCTTGGACCGCAAGTCTTGGAAGGGGTCGATCCGCAGCAATTGTTGCGCGAACTGGGGCTGGATAAGTTTCCCGCCGGAGCACCGCAACTAGTGCTCCAGCGTGAACAAGCAAGCAACCGCGGCCTCATTGAACCGTCGGCGGAATACGACGAATGGTCGGATCTGGTCGAAAAAGCTGCGATCAAGCCATGGACCTCAGAACAACATCCGGATCTGGCCGAGTGGGTAAGAGCCAATGGCCCAGGCCTTGCAGCGGTCGAAAAGGCAAGTCATTTGCCTCGATTCTTTTGGCCATTAGTTCCGTCTGACCACAGGGCCACTAATTTTACGGAGATTCGCATTCTGACCGCGTCGATGAAAATGTTTGACCAGGCCCGTGATATAGCCCAGCTACTGGCAATTCGAGCCATGCATGGTTTGGCGAATCGCGATTTGGAATCGGCCATTCGTGATATTCAGACCATTCGTCGTCTGGCTTCTCTGATGACACAGTCTTTGGGCTCCGCCGAATTGTTAGCCTCCTTCGCTGTGGACGATCGAGCGTTTCGAGCAGAAATCGTACTTATTGAGAGCGGACTGTTGAAATTGGAGCAGTGCATCGCCTATCGAGAGTACATCGAGACTCCACTCGTGCCGTTGCAACTTCCGCAACGAATCAGGACTTTTGAGCGGTACATTTTTTTGGATGCGCTGCAATCGCTGCAACGTGGGGAGAGCGCTGACATTAATGCAAAGTTCGACCTTCGCAAACTTGATGCCGTGGAAATAAAAAAAGCCGGAATTTTCTACGACTGGATGGCAGATTGCTGGCAAGAAGCAAAACCCTTGAACCGGTTCTGGAAATTAGCAGTTTGGCATAACGGATTGATCGAAGTGGTACTGGAGCGTGGCGATATTTGGACGATCATCGATTCGGACGCGAGTATTGAGGTGCGAAGCCGCTTCTTTGGAGATTTCTTAGTCTCTCTGTTTGCTGCCAACTTCTATCGACTAGCGGAGTCCGAAACTCGCCAACAAACGAAATTGGATTTGTTAAAACTTGCATTGGCGTTGGAATCGTACCGTTTAGCTCACGGGATGTTTCCCGAGACGCTGAAGGAATTGCAGCCTAACCATATTCCGTCCATTCCATTGGAGCCCTACACGGAGAAGGCTTTCGTCTACCAGACAAATTCCGACGGCTATCAACTTTACAGCACTGGCCCAGACGAAGTGGACGATCAGGGGCGACGGTGGCCGGAAGCCAAGTCGTTGGACGATTTCGGGATAACGATTCGCTTGCCACACAGCAAGTAGCCAAGGTAAATGATCGGGTTCTACTCTCGGGTGAAAATGGTCCGGGCTTGCGAGCGTGAGCCGTTGCGGTCTCGGTGTGTTTTGGTTTGCTAAACAAATTTGTCCCTCGACCGCTTCCCCTTGCGGTTGCCGTGTGCGGCGTAGTGGTCAATCCTGGGCTCAACCGAGATAAACTCGGTTGGGGCCGCGCTCGGTTTCGCCACCATTGACCTCGTGTCAATGGAGCGATGATTCATCACTACGCACAAGGGAAAATCCCGCCGATTTACTCGGCGGATTTTTTCGGCTTCTTGCTACAACAGCGGGGCCGGTTTTCGAGGCCGTAGGACCGAACTTGCTTCAGACATGTCTGCAAGTAGGCCGATCGGTTTTCATCTTGGGTACGGACAGCCG
>JAUXWY010000239.1 GCA_030681235.1 Pirellulaceae bacterium
TTCCACACGATCAACAGAGCCACGACCCACACCATGCGTTCGAGGATCGTCGCCACTTCAGGGAAACTATCCCAGAGCCATTGGGCCGCCGCACTTAAGAACAAGACGAAGGCCAACCAACCGAACCAAGCACTCCATGAATTCCGTCCGAACATCAATCCGGCGGCGAAGAAAAAACAGCCAATCACCCAAGTTAATAGATCCAACCAGGCTTGATCGACCATTTGAATCGAAAGCCGGTCTTTATTCCCCAGCCCGACAAATCTCAACTCTTGCGTGTCGCCATCCGTCTGAATTTGCAGACTGCGAAACCCTTGCATTTTTTGCGACGGAGCCGCACGCCTTTGCGGCGCCATTCCGCCGCCCAGGGCAGATTGATCCGAAAGGTATGGCGAAGGCGGTTGTACAAATCCTCCCATCTGTGGAACCTGATCCGGAAACCTAGTCACAGTTTGGGCCTCTGCTGAATTCGGAGCCGGAGCACCGAAGGGATTTCCATTGGATTCTTGTCGCGCCTCGCGATCGGAGCCAAACGGATTAAAGCCACCGCCTTCCGTTCTGCGTGGTTCCATCGCCATATTGCTCGAGACATCCATCTTTTCCAACATGTCATGCTTCATTTCTCCGTCGCTTGGCAAACTTTTTTCCATCGGATCCCGTTTGGACGCCGTAGCACTCTTTGCTGGAGCGAACCCATACCCATTCATTGGTCTCATCACGTCGGCGATGGTCGTCGAAACGAGAATTCCCTGACGCCTGAGCCATTGCCCATGACGTTCGTACCAAGTGGATGATTGCCTTTCGACGACGCTCCAGTCGGCCGGAGCCCACTTCAATTGCAATCCTGGCGGTGGCTCCAACTGCCACTCCGTTCGCACGACTGGAACCTCGGCTGCTTGCTGTCCTTTCGCTTGGAAGAACCATTGCGGAGGCGTCATCTCAAGTTGCTTCTTGATCCGATCGTAGCCTTTGGTTTGGGCGTAGACAAATTGCACATCGTGGGCTCGTTGTCCCGTGCGATCCGAGAAGGAAATCATGATCCGGCCGTCAGTGACCTGTACCGTTTGCGGCGCACCGTCTTGACTTAGCGACCACAGCGTCGAGTCTTCGGGCAACTGCAACCACAAATTTCCAGAAGTCGACTTTAGTTGATATTTTGCGCCAGTGACCAACGTGCCATCCGCCGCCAATCTCGAAAACAACCCTCGATACTGGACCACGGCCGTTGGCAGTGCTTCGGTTTTCTGTTGGGAGACAGAAACAGGAACGGCCACCAAATTCTCGTTGGTCGCGTCCCAAATTCCGACCAGTCGTCGCGCCGGTTGATACAACGTCTCCGGCAGTTGATCGACGCTCCATTTCGGCAAATCGGTTTCGATCAAAGCCTCCAAACGAGGATTGCTTTCCACTGAAACCAATTGAGTCTGCCAAGCCGCATCCATCAACCGCAACGGCTCCAATTTCAATGACGTTTGGTCCTCACTTGCCAATGGGACTTCATAGTCGACAAAAAAGTGAACCCGACCTTCGACTCCTTGGCTAAGTTGGATCTCGCGCAGGCCCGGACGGTCCGGCACGAGCGTCTGTTGTCGAATTTCGATGGGAGCTTGGCAGCGAAGCATCGTTGACTCGGGCGTATTGCTAGGCAACTGAACCCGAAACGTCTCCTGCGTTCCATTTCGAACATCAACGATCATTTCGCCACGGACGACTACTCGCGTGGGTTCCAATTGATAAAACGCAACCGCCTGCGCAATGGCACTGGCAACGCGGCGGTCCAATTCCAGTTTCAATTCTCCGGCGGTTCCCCCTAAATCGAATGCCACATTTGGTTCCAGCGACGCCAACTCGGCTTCGACCAGTTCCTGTCGTCCCAATCCCACCAACTTTCCAGCGTCGACGGATTTCAACGCGTAGGCCGGAGCGATGCCCACCGCCAAGATTCCATTCGCTTGTTGCGCACCAATAACAAACGGTGGACGAACGGTCACGCTGCGTGAACTCCAGTCCGAGAACCAATCCTCGGGGACCCATTCACTTTGGACAATCAATTCCACGACGCTCGACGTTTGCATCGCAGGCTCAGCGGCATCATTGAGCAGCGATTTTACCAAGCCGCCGATCCCCGTCCGCAGCGCGACGACGATATCGACACCTGTCTCGGTGGTGACCGTCTGGAACTCTAATTTCCCTTGGGCATCGGCGATCGATTGAACCCGAAATCCGCTGGGCAAATTCAGTCGTACGTCAAACCGCAATTCACCTTGGTTTTCGATTTGAAAAACGCTGCGGCTTTCCACACCGATTTGGCTCAACAGCATGTAGTGACTGGACTTGGCCGTAAACAGGTCCTCTGCCGCACGCACTGTCAACAGCACCTGCGATTCAGCTCCCGTCCCGTACCACGAACCATGTCGTACCAACGTAGCATCGTTGTTGGTCTTGAAAGGTTGGCGGAGACTTTCGACGATCGCCACCGGAACCATGTCCATACGCGTCAATTCGATACGCGGCACCAACAGATCGTCGGTGGTCGTGACCTCGATCACACGAGGTTGACGGTAGGCGGTCGTCGCCACCAACGTGGGGCTGTCCCACGTCATGTCTTGCGAAAACGTTCGCTGACGGAAAGCGAAAACCTGAAATGGAGTGGTCGCCTGTCCCGTATGAAACCAAACTTGCAAGCGCGGCCCTTGCTCATCACGAACGACCTGCCATTGCCGCACGCCTTCGCCCGTCACTTGCGAAATTTCCCACGCCGCGGGCAAGCGCCAATCCGCTTGAGTCAATTGACCTTGCAGCACTTGGTTCTCGACGACAATTTGGACGCGATCTAGGTTCCGAGACACGTCGGCCAAGATCAAAGCTCGGGAGTCCCATATCAGAGTTTGTTGTTTCTGACGATTGTTTAAAGTGAACACCAAATCGCAAGCACCGGAACCGGCGGCCAATTGAAAAAAGGTGGCGTGTTCGGCTTCTTCATACCGCCGCTCGATCACGGCCGCGCCGCTGACGAGGTCGACATTCCCAGCCACTCGGACATTCATGCTGGACACGGCCACGTTCGGCAGACTCAGTTGAACTCTTTGCCGTACCGTATCACTACTTACCGGAATCGTCATTTCGATTTGGAACTGATGTTTTCCTTCTTCTGCCACCAGCATAACCACGTGTCCATCCGGGGTGCGATGCAGGACCGGCGGACTACCGTTTTGCACGAATCGGTGAATTAAACCCTGCTTCCATGGTATTGAAAGCGGAATCACGCCGTCGCTAAACGAGTGCCCCAAAGCATGGCCCGACAAACGCCCCACCTCGCCGTCCAATTCAACCTCATAGCTCGCGCGTTCCCAAATGAAATACTCCGGTCCATGCAAACGAAATTCGTGGGCCGGCTTCTCCGCTGTTTCTGCGCGTTGTTGTCGCAGCTTTTCGAGCCACTCGGCAACTTCCGAAGCCTCCAAGACGACTCGTTGGTTGGGACCATCTAAGACTGCTGGTAATTCAGCTTCTGGCACAAACAACAAGCGGAGTCGTTCCCAACTCTTGTTCGAATCCACGCTTGTTTGCGCAACAACCAAACTGTCGCCGAACAAGCCGAGCAGGCCCCATGCAATCCACGCGATTCCGGCAAAGCGGAAGAATCGAACTGCGTTGCTACTCATCGCGTGCTCCAGTCTCCGTACTTGTGGCCGTCGTTGTGCCTGATGCCGCCGTGCTCAAGCCGGTCGGTTCATTCGGCCGTTCGTTCATCCTGCGGCGAACTTGTCCCAAGAACACCAACACGTCCAGTCCGACCCAGACGCCCAACACGATCAGGGACGCCAAGGCGACTCCTTCGTAATCCAGATAAGTAACCGCGAACGGCCAAAACATCGCCGCCACCACAAACAGGCCCAACCCAACGGCAATCATTATCAATCGTTGGTTCCACGACCGACGAACAAACAACAAGCCGAACCCCGCGACCAAGACCGCTCCCAATCCCGAAAGCAACCACGATCGAACTTTCGTCACGCGTAGGGCGCCGTCCGATCCGGGAGCGGGATTGATCGTTGAAAAAGCAAACGGGCGGCCATCCGTTTCGAATTCCATCATCCGAGCCGTCGGAACATCCGTCGTCGCGATCCAATTCAAGTCGGCCGCATTACGATTCGGAGAGAGGAATCGTTCCGCGAAGCTCGTCCCGACCACATCGTGTTTATCACTCCACGGACCGCCAAAGTTCAGTGGCGCCCAATCGTTCGGCAGATAGACGACCAATTCTGTCTTCTGCACCGCACAATCCGCTTGGAATGTGGGCACGGCAATTTCCGAGTTTTGAATCGGCATCGTGTACCGAATTTCGACGAGCATCTCGCGGTCGCGATCTCGATTGCCCAGTGGCAAGATCAGTTCGCCGCCAGACCCTCGCTCCAACGAGATCGTTTGCCCGTCGACGCGAACGGGGCTGCTGTCAAAGCCGGTTTCGGGATTAAATCCCGGTGGCATCAGGATCACTAGTCTTTGATTGACGCTCTTCAAGCGATACATCGCCCGCACGGAAAGCGAGTCGTTTCGCAACCACACGGCTTGGATCAAGCTCCTGGAGATGCTGCTGCGTTTCAGGTCGTAAAGTTCGTACCGCGAAACGTCCAAGTCCAACTTCCAAGGGCCGACGTACTCCAAAGCGGCAACCGCATCTTCAAAACGTCGTCCGCCGAAGACATCGGTGGTAGGGTCGATGGGCCGCAGGCCGGTCGCATCGGATCCGGCTTGGACGTCAAACAACTCCGAGCGTCGCATGATGACTTGGCCGCGTTCGCGTTCAACATTCTTGGCGACGGCCGTCGCGATATCAAAGGACTTCGTCGCCCCAACGGCGATCTCGGGTACCGTGACATCCCAAGTCAATTGGACGGAATGTTTGCCTAACAACTCGCTGGGCCCGACCAACTTCCAAGCCACAAAACCGGGCGCGACATCGGCTGGTTGCGGTTCGATTTTTTGTTGATTCAGCGTTCCTCCGACGACTCGAATGCGATTTTCACTCGCGGAGGGAACGTCCACGCGAAAATCGGCAACCGCGCTAAAGCGAACGTCGTAGTCCAGATCCACTTGATATCTCAGCAAACCAGATTCGACCGATACCGAAGTGACTTGATCGACAAAGACTCGCGGTCGGCGCAAGGAGGCCTTGAGATCAAAGCTGCCGGTCGCCACCACGTACTCGTACGCAAATCGTTGGGACGCCGAGTCGCTGCTCGCGAAGGCCGTCGCTGGATCGATACTGCGTAGATTGCCTTGGTTCGTTCCTTCCACGACGACGTTCAAGCGGTCAGGCGCTGTCAAAACGACGTGGCCTTTGATCGACTGAGCGAAGGTTGGTGCCAATTGCGGCCAACGAATCGTGATCGGTGTAGGAGCTGCCTCGGCATCGACCAATCCCGCACCGGGAATCGATTGCGTTGTCGTCACCAGGAACGCGACGGGACCTCGAGCCTCGGCGGCCAATTGCACCATCACACGCCCTGCTGGTTCCGCAACTCGCTCATGTTTCTCGATGGAAACGCCTTGGTGACCCGCGGGTGAATCGCCGATCACTCGCACAATTTCCAATCCTTCCGGCAAATCCAACGGAATTTGAAAGATGCCGCGTTGCTTGACGTCCAAGAGGAAGCGAGTGGTCGTTTCCACTCGGCGAGATTCCAATTGAGCATGGACTCTTTGCTGTGCGTGGACCAATGGCGCCCATTCTTCGAGGTCCAACGTCAATTCGTAGGGAACCGTCGAATATTGAAAATTCAACCGAGCCGGACCAGCGTCGGGCTCGTGAGGGCGACCATCGTTGACTCGGCTCAGGCCCGTCAGCTTGGCCACGTCAATCCGTAGACCCGGCTCGCCCAGAACGATCAAAGTCCCTGGCTGACGAGTTGCCGCAGCCACTTGAATCGGAGTGAGGGCAATTTGTCGTTTCGAGGTGGTGTCGCCCGCAATTTCTTGTTCCGTTTCAACAATCAAACTCAACGCGCCTTGGAGGCCTTCAAACAGGTCGATCTTCAACAGTCCCTGCTCCGCGTCGACCTGCCACTTCTTCACGGATTCCGACAAAACGTTCACGATGCGAAGTTCGCGTGGCACTGACAGCTCGACGTTGTTGATCGCCGCTCGTTGAATCTGGAGGGTCAAGTTGTGTCGACTGCGTATGAGATTGCGTTGAACGTCGGCTTGCACTTGAGTTTGGGCGGTGACTAAAGCGGCCAAGCCTTCGGCTCCGACGCTACGCGGCGTCCAGCGAACTTCGATTTGTTGCGAGTTGCCCAACAAAGCCACAATCGAGGAACGATTTTTGTCGACCGACCGATTGGGGTCGGTTTCGACGACCGGTGTTTCTGCCGGAGAGTCGGTTGGTGTTGATCGATTGGTGGTCGACGTCACGACCGCTGGAGTGACCATGATGTCCACTTCCGGTTGATCGATGACAATCTCCCAACGATTGATCGCGGTGGGTGGAACGGGCCATGAGACCTTGTTCTCGCCACCGCCAACGGTCACTCCCGTCACGTACTGCATCGCCAAGCGGCCGGCCAAATTCGCCGATTTGGCTTCATACAACAATTCAAAACCGCCATCTTCCCGTTGCACCACGCGACACGGTTCTTCATTGAGCTCCGCCGATTGGATCGCACATCCATTCAACCCCAGCGGCACGCGATGCCATCCCGCTTGCACGAAGTCGATCAAAATGTCCGTTTCGACTCGCACCAACGTACGCTCCAACGTCGCGCGACTCAGCGACGACACCAAAGCGAAGCTGGTTGGAATCGCCGGCGCTTCCGTGGCCTTCTTGCTCTCCCGCGCCGCATTCCAAAGTTCTTCGAACTGTTCGTACGGGATGTAGACGCCGCGACCCGTTTGTTCGAACTTGTCCCGAATTCGTTGATAAGGAATATAGATCGATTGCTCAACGGCCCAACCCGGCAATTCGAATTTTTTGGGATCGTCGTTCGGGACGGTTCCGGGAACTTGACTCGTTGAATCGGCCGTGAAATTCAATTCTTGCGGAACGGTTCCGTCGTCTTGATTCGACCGTTCGGGCGGCGTGTCCAAAACAACCGGCGTCGAAGCTTCAGACGGTGAAGCCGTCGCCGGAACCGCTTCTTCCTGAACAGACCCGAGAAACGCGTTGGTTACCGGCGAACTACCGCCGCCCAACCAACTCAACGCCAACCACAACACAGCAAAAGATACTTGTTTCATAGGGCCATTCCATTAAAGATCCGGGCCATCAGCGCGCAGTCCCACCCCAAGTAATGTACGTCGCGTTAGAGTTGCTGCCTCGGGCGCAAGTTCCCTAACCCTCAAAATTTTACCACAAAAAATAGGATTTGCAGAATAAGCCCATTACCTTCAGCGTCGAAACACACGGAGTACCCCAGGTATTGGCAAGAAAACAAGCCCTTCAGGCCAGGAAGGTTGAATCCTGACAATTGTAACGATAGAGTAAGCATCACCATAAACAAAGTTGCGAGCGCTCGTTTGTCGGGACGAATCGTGACAAAAGCAATTTAGCGAGCGCTGGTGTACCGGCT
>JAUXWY010000240.1 GCA_030681235.1 Pirellulaceae bacterium
TCCCACAACGCGGACCCGGCCAAATGCCAGTGTTCGTTGGTCGCAGCAGTTTTCGCATAGTCGTAAAGTGTGGCGGCGTAGTCCTGCCGATGCTGCCGGACTCGTTGGCTCCATTCCGGCCAGGCCTTGGCCGCTTGCTGGGTCAGCGTGGGATCGCCTGGGTTCTGATACTTGGACGGAGGCAAGAACAAGTAATGCCGAGAAGCATCGCGTGGTTCAATCCACTGTCGAGTTGCGTTGGCCAGGGCTTCATGGCCCAGAGCGCTGGCTTCGTCGGCCAGTTTGTTCAGTTCAGTCTCGAATTGGGCCGCCAGGACTTGCCGTTCGCTCTGCCAACTGGATGGGGCCTCTTGGCTCCCAGCACTCGATGGAGTGGAGCCCAACAACAAGAGCAGGCAATATAGCCATACCGTCACTGGGTTGCGAAACTGATGAGCCACGGAAACCAAACCGGGAGCGGGTCTCATGCCTACGGATCCTCAAGATGCAAAAACGGCTCGGTGACCATTTGATCACCGAGCCGATTCAGGTTCAACTTATCGAAATCAAGATCATTTAGATCTCGTAGCCGTTTTGCAAATCGGGGCGAATGATCTTTTCCAAGCCTTCAACGTTCTTGGAAATCAAGTTCTTGGCATCCCATTCAACCTTCTTGCCTGACCAAACCGCCAAGTTTCCGAGCAGAATGGTTTCGGTCAAACCGCCCGAGTAGGTTTGGATGTTTGACATGGCCGCTGGGCCGCCCTTGATCGCTTCCGCGAATTCGTTGAAGTGACCTGGCGAGCGAATCCAATCGTCACATTCCAAGCTGCGGATTTGCGTGAATTCGCCGTTGGAAATAACGCCGGTTTGACGGACGTGTTCGCCGTAATCGCCAGGCGAGTAGAACTTGCCTTTGTCGCCGATGACCAAAGCACCGCTGCTGAAGTGACTATCACCTTGCTTGGGCAGGTCGTTCATCAGTTCGGCGGGAGGAACTTGTCCACCGTCGTACCAAACCATCTTGCAGGCAGCGCGACCATCCAGTTCCGGGAACTCGAACACGATCTTCGACCACTTCGGAAAACAGATGCCGTCGTGACGATCGGCTTCGGCTTCCACGCTGATGGGGTCACGCAGGTTCAACGCCATGTACGACATGTTCAGCGTGTGGCAAGCCATATCGCCCAACGCGCCGGTACCAAACTCCCAAAAACCACGCCACTTGAACGGGTGGATTTCCGGGCTGTATTCGTGGTGTTTGTTGGGCCCCAACCACAGGTCCCATTTCACGTGAGCCGGGGGAGCCATGGTGGCAACCTTCAAGCCATAAGCTTGTGGCCATACCGGACGATTGGTCCAAACATGGACTTCGCTCACGGTCCCGATAACCTTTTTCTTGCCGATCAAAGCGGCGCTTTTGCGCAGGTTCGATTCGGCCGTGCCTTGATTACCCATCTGGGTCGCGACGTTCATCTTCTTGGCGATCTCGGACAATTGCCGAGCTTCCCAGATTGACCGAGTCAACGGCTTTTGGCAGAAGCAAGCCTTGCCCATATTCATGGCTTGAGAGGCAGCCACGGCGTGCGTGTGGTCAGGAGTACTGACGGTCACCGCATCGATCGAGGCGCCCAATTCTTCGTACATCTTGCGATAGTCGTTGTACTTTTTGGCACCTGGGAATTTTTCACCAGCTTTGTTCAGGGTTTCATCGTCGATGTCGCAGATACCGACAACTTTGCCAAAGCGTCCGGCGTCATCCGAGTCGCTCGAACCTTTGCCGCCGACACCTACGCAGGCGAAACCGATCTCTTCAGTGGCAGCTAAACTTTTCTTGGGGGCAACGCCACCCGCCGCCCAAAAGCCCGCACCGGCAACCGCCGACGCCTGGATAAAGCTACGACGGTTTGGATTTACTTTCTTCGACATGAACCGACACTCCTAGATTCGAATCTGTGAGACCAATACGACCTGAACCGGATTCAAGGCCGCAGCGAAGGGCTATTCCCAGCCGCCGTTGGTGGATCAGCGGGAAACTCCCGAGCCCTAGAATAACCGACCCGGACCCAGATTTCAATCAAGCCGGAAGAATCCCTCCAAGAATTGCGACTCTTTATTCCCTGCCAGAAGGGAGTCCGCTTGGAAAAATGCCGCACGGCCAAGCGATCGATCAAGAATTGAATCGTTCTGCCCGCTAGGTAAGGCAATTTTGCGAACGTTGATGTCCCGGCTTTAGCCGGCCGGTAGCTGAAAAGAGCGTTTTCACAGTTCCCGCCGGCTGAAGCCGGCTGAAGCCGGTACACCAGCGCTCGCTAAACCGCTTCCACATTGAGTTGTCGGGTTTTTGTAAGTCTAAAGCGTTCCCCGGGAAGTCATTTCCGGACGAATTCTGGGCGACATGTGGCGGATCCTAGGCCGCTTCGGCGGCGTTGGCGACGACTTTGCCGTCGCGTAATCGGATGATCTGATCGGATTGCTGAGCGATTCGTTCGTCGTGTGTGACCATGATCACGGTCAACGCCTGTTGCTCACCTAATTGACGCAATAACTCCAGGACCTCGTTCCCGCTGCGGGCATCGAGATTGCCGGTGGGTTCGTCGGCCAAGAGTAGTTTGGGCCGAGTGATCAAGGCCCGGGCGATCGCGGTGCGTTGACGTTCGCCGCCCGACAATTGATTGGGGCGGTGGGTCAAGCGATGGCTGAGTCCCACCAGTTCCAAGAGTTCTTTGGCCTGTTCGTGGAGTCGTCGCCGCTGTCGCATGTAGCTCCAAACTCCGTGGCGGATCATGTAGGGGACGAGCGTATTTTCGAGAACATTGAGTTCAGGCAACAAATGATAAAACTGAAAGATCAGGCCAATGTCTTGGTTCCGGATGCGATCTCGTTCCCGAGCGGGGAGGTTGTCGATTCTTTGTTTGTTCATCACGATCTCCCCCTGATCGGGACGATCCAGGGTGCCCAGCAAATGCAACAAGGTACTTTTTCCAGAACCACTTTGCCCGACGATGGTGGTGAACTGTCCTTGACGAACTTGCAGGCTGACGCCCTCCAAGACCGGTACTAGTTGACTTCCGGCTCGGTACGATTTGTAGACTTGATGAGCGGACATCGTCACCGCTCCGGCCGAACCGTTTTTGGAGCGAAATGGAGCGTGCGAAATCACGTCGTGAATTTTGGTCGCGGATTCCGCAGTTGGTCGCGATACTTGATCATTGACTAGCTTTACTTTCACCGGATATTCCTTTTCACGGTCCGTTTGACCCTGGTTTTTCGGTTGATACTCGCCGAAGTGTTACTCGTATCGCAAGGCTTCGACCGGAGCCAGCCTTGCGGCTCGAATCGCTGGTAACACGCTGGACAAGACCGCGATCAACATCGCACCGCCAGCGACGGCCAAGACCATCAACGGATTGAGCAGTGTGGGAATACTACTGAAGAAGTAAATGGATGGATCAAAAACTTCTCGGCCACTGATCATCGAGATCACGGCAGCAATTTCGTTGATGTAGACGACAAACAAGACGCCGATCAGTGTTCCTGCTCCGGCGCCTACAATTCCCAATGACAATCCGTAGCCCAAGAAGATCGACATGACCCCTCGGCTGGGCGCTCCGAGCGACTTGAGGATGCCAATGTCCTTGGTTTTTTCCACAACGATCATGAAGAACGTCGCCAGGATACCGAACCCGGCGACGGCGATGATCATGAACAGCAGGATATTGAGAATCGTGATCTCCATCTCGACGGCACTCAACAGCGGAGCCTGTTGATCGCGCCAGGTTTGGACCATCAGCGGATACTGCATGATCGGAAAGGCCTCGCGCAAGCGGTCGCGTGCCGAGTTGAGATTCGCATTTGATTTCAATTTGATCTGAATCGCGCTGACGGTTGAACCGCCCGTGGACGGATCGATCATGCCACGCATCTTTTGCAAGTGCGACAACGGCATGAACGCAAACGCGCTGTCGTAGTCATGCATTTTGCTGGAATAGAAATCGACGACGGTGCAGTTTTCTAGCAACGGTCGTGGCTGGCTTCCGGCAGAAGGAATGGTCAGCTCGATATCGTCGCCGGGACGAATAAAGTACATGTTCTGTGACGTTCCAGTCGTCGGGTCATGGGCACGCAAGCGACCGATGCCAATGCCAATGATGATTCCCACTCGTTGTTCCGTGATGGGGTCAAATGGGGCAATGAGCACTCGCTCCCGATAAGCCGCCAAGGCATCGACCGGGGCGGGGTTCCAAGTGTCCACGGCTGACGGATTGAGGCTTGACGGTCCGTCGAGCAGATACTCGCTACCGGCCCCAGTCGGGACGTCCGAACTCAGTCTCGGTAGGATCGGCTTCTGAGCCGGCAGGGGCGGCAGTTTGGCGACATTGACCAATGGTTCTTGGATCGAACTCGACGCGCTAGGAGCGGTTGCGGCTATGGATTGCTGGATCGCAACCGGCAGTCGAGTGCTGGAGCGGTCCTGCAGCATGCGTTCCAGTTCTTGGCGGATGTAAGCTTCATGTCGAAACTTTTCGCGGCGATACGACCACCCAGCCTCAGGAAGTTCGTCGTCGTATCCCAACTCCATCAAACGAAAGACGTCACCGTTTCGATGGAAATGATTGGTCAAGTAGGGGCGAAAGTCGGTCACATCGCCAAAGGTTTGGTCGTCGATACCGATCAACATGATCTGATGATAACGCGGCTGGCCGTGAACCAAGAAGTTCAACATCGCCGGGACTCGGACGACCGTCGTGACCGCTTCCAAATCATCCTTCAGCAACGACTTGATCTGTTCGACTTTTTCATCGACGCGATCAATCTCCCCCATCCCCGAGGCGACCAACTCGACATCAGAAAGTATGCCATGAAGTTTGGACGTCATCTCATTCGAAAAGCCGCTCATCACGCTGTTGACGACGATCAGAGTCGCGACGCCCAACGTCACGCTAATGATGGACGCCAATGCGATGAAGCGAGTCTTAAGATACCGCCACATTAACAACAGTTTGAACATGCGCCATCCTTGGCTTCAGGGGAAATTCGAGGGGCTGTGGGTCAGGCGACTCGACGAGGTAACTTTTCGGCGGCGGCCACTTTGTTCGCTACCTGCTCTTGTTTGGCAATTTCGGTCGACATCTTCTCGCGGGCACGACTCAATGTGGGACCGATGCTGTTTTCGGGCATTCCGGTTTGCTGGCTGATCTCTTGGTAACTTCGACCTTCCAAGTGATGCAACCGGACCAGCGTGGCTTCGGTTTGATTCAGTTGTTCCATCAACTCGGTGAGCTCCGCCAAAGAGTCCGTTGCGGCGGGGCGCTCGACGACCTCCACTTGGCTGGGACCGAGGCTTGGCCGTTTGACCAAATTGCGAACGATGACCCGGCGAGCGATCACCGTTAAATACGTCGTGAAACTACTGTTCCCACGATACCGCCTTAAAGTTGCAAAATCGTTGTTGCACAATTCCAAGAAAACCTCTGCCACCAAGTCGTCCTGGTCGGACGCAGCAATGGTAATTCCACGGCTACGAGCGGTGTGACGAACCACCTGGGCGACGATCCGCAACGAACGGTCCACGAGCGACTCCCACGCTTGACGATCGCGCGAGAGGCACCGTTGGATCAGTTCCAGATCATAGGGTGATGCCGTCACATTCCAATTCCTTTTGCCCCAGTCTGCGGTCTTCGCCTCCCGATCCTCGTCCTGAGGCGGTAAAAACGAAAAACTTGAGGGCATGTGGCGGAGTTTAAGGAAAATCCAGGTTTTTCCGCAAGGCGAATATTTGCCAGCCAAACGACTTGCCATCGAAGGAAAAAACCTGCTATCATCTGGTTGACGGTGGAAAAGCTGGATCAAGCCCGGCTTTTCTGTCGACTTTTTCACCCCCATTTCCCTCAATCGTAGGAGATACGATGACCCACGTTGTGACCAAGCCCTGCGATGGCTGCCGATATACCGACTGCGTGACCGTTTGCCCCGTTGAATGCTTCTACGAGGGCGAGACGATGCTGTACATCAATCCCGACGAGTGCATTGATTGCGAAGCTTGCGTCCCAGAATGCCCGGTGGAAGCCATCTATCACGAGGACGATGTTCCCAGCGATTGGCAAAGCTTCATCGAGTTGAACGCTGAAAAGTGGAAAGATTGCGAAAACATTACCGAACGCAAAAAACCACTCTGCGACTAAGTATTAAGTATAATGTGTGACTAAGAAGCTACAAGGATCTGATTCTTACCCGTCCACAGGCAATTTAGCGAGCGCTGGTGTACCGGCT
>JAUXWY010000241.1 GCA_030681235.1 Pirellulaceae bacterium
AGCCGGTACACCAGCGCTCGCTAAATTGCCGTTGTATCGGCAGAGCCAAAGTGTTGGGCAATTTTCCCACGCAAAAACGCGACGCTCGCTTGGAGTTGCTCAAATCCATCCACTCCGTCCTCGACGCTGATCCAGCCGTCAAAGCCAACGCTAGTCAGCATTCGAAAAATCGCATCGTAGTCGTTCAAACCTTTGCCGATCTGGCCGTGGCGGAGCCGTTTGGCGTAACCGGCGGCCCCGTCTTCTTCACGCCGCAGATCTTCCAGCGTTCCTTCAATCAAATAGCGATCGCTGGCGTGCATCGTGACGACTCGTTTCAATACTCGCCGTAACAGCTCCAGTGGATCGTCGCCGGCCAGATAAGCGTTGCTGGGGTCGTAGTTGACTCCGAACGATGGATGTTGAACTCGATCAACCAATTGGCAAAACACATCCATCTTTTGGGCGAATTCCGGAAACTGCCAAAAATCGTCCTTGTAATGATTCTCGATGATCAACGTAATGCCCAGTTGTTGGGCTGTGGGCAAACAGGCTTCGATCGATTGCGCGGCAAGTTCGACCCCTTGTGCCAGCCCAAGTTCGGGGCGGCGCTGTCCGCTCAACACTCGGCAGTATTGTCCGCCCAGTTCGGCCGTCATCCGAATCCAATGAAGCTGTTTCTCGATTTCCCGCTGCCGAAAGTCGGTGTCGGGATGCGTGAAATCAGGCGAGCAGCACATCATTGGGATGACCATCCCGTGCGACTCGACTTGGCGTCGGAACTCGGGCCACTTGGCCGGATCGGCCATTTCGAGAAAACCGGCGTACCATTCCAGTCCATCGACATTCAGAGTGGCTGCCAAGGAAATCCATTCACGGAGGGTCATCGACCCATCTTTGCATAGCGCGGTCATGTAGGCTTTGGGAAACACGGCGAGCTTAGGCATGTCTTCTTAACTTTCGTTGCGTTGTTGTGTTTGATCGTGAATAACCATTCTCAGCCCAAACGCGGGCCGCCGCAAATATGGCAATTGGAATTTTCTCTCTTGCGCCAAGTTGGAACTCGCCAAATTTGCTTTGGCCACGCGGTTAACCAAATCGGCGTTGGGTAAACAACCATTCCAACACTTCGTGATTGCCGTAGGTTGCGGTCCAGCTATCGTGGTCGCCGCCCACATATTCGGTATAGCGAGGAGCGCCGCCTTGTTCCCGGAGTTGAGTCACGATTTCGCGCGACCGAGTCACGGGGACGACGTCGTCCTGATCGCCGTGAAAAACCCACAGCGGTTTGCGGGCCAATTTCGACAGCCCCGCATAATGGCAATCCGCACCGCCACAGATCAGGACCGCCGCCGTGTAAAGGTCGGGCTCGCGCATCAACAAATCCCAGCCGCCATAGCCGCCCATCGATAGCCCGGTTAGATAGACTCGTTCACGATCGATGGGCAACTCAGACAGCAAAGAACCGATCAACTGCTGAACGGCTTGCAACGCTGCGCTTGGCTGAGGTGATAACGTGGTTGGCTCGTGTGTCCGCTCGATACTGGCCCAAACATCGTCGGCGGGACATTGTGGCACCACCACAAAACTAGGATGCGTCATTTGCAACTTGGGACCGGCGAAATCCTTGGCGCCATGGACTAAGGTCGCTTCGTTGTCGGTCCCACGTTCACCGGCTCCGTGCAAAAAGAGGAGCAATGGAAATCTGGCTTCGTGGACATTGGATAACTCGCGATCGGTCGCTGTTCCGGCAGCGGGCAGCTGTGGTCGGCGGATCCGATACGGTAACGGACCGGCCGCAGAGAGAAATACTTGCTTTTCGTAGGTCGACAACACCGTTTTGCTCATGAACCTTGGCGGATCGTTTTAGGCTGTGGAAAGAATCGACGGCCGTGCGGTGCAAACTGAGCCGCGAGTGGAGCGGGCTCCGGCAATTCGACCACCATTGGGGCGATCGGCGGAGCGGACGGCGACACCGAAGGAGTCGAATGCAAAGGCACAGGCGTCGGTTCCACTACAGGCTTGGTCTTCATGATCACTTCGGGAGAGTTTTCGCGGAACTGTCGAAAGAACGCGTCCGGGACCGAAGTCATGTGAATGGCCGGTACAAATGCTTCCTCGTCGGTGGGGTCATCGTCGACAACTTGGGGTTGAACGGATAGCCGAGCACTCACGGTCGGTTCGGGTGCAATGGGTTCCGCAGATGCGATTTTGTTGGCAGGTCGCGGGTTCGGCTCGAATGAATCGATCGAGCCCAAGTACTTTCGGCGGACCTCGGGATGAATCGACACTTCGTGCGATGTGCCACTGCACAAGACTTCACCTTCGCTGATCACGTAGGTTCGCGCGGTGATTTGCAAGATTTCACGAGCCGCATGGTCGGTAATCAAAATGCCCAAACCGCGATCCGCCAATTGTCGAATGATACCCTGGATGCCTTGGACCGTAACAGGATCGATGCCGGCAAACGGTTCGTCCAACATGATCATCTTCGGATTGGAGACCAGACACCGAGCGATTTCCAAACGGCGGCGTTCACCGCCCGAGACCTGTGCCGACAACGTGTTGCGAATATGCTCCAAGCCGAACTCGGCCAACAATTGGGCTGTTTCTCGGCGCCGTTGCCCGCGTGGTCGACCTAACAGCTGCATCGTCGCCACGAGGTTCTGCTCGACGGTCAACTTGCCAAAGACGCTGGATTGTTGCGGCAGATAACCCAAGCCACCTTCTCGAGCTCGGCGATGCATGGGCCAGGTCGTGACATCTTGACCATCCAAGACGACGCGGCCGCGATCCGGCGTGACCATACCGCAGGTCATGCGAAACGAGGTCGTTTTCCCCGCACCATTGGGGCCTAGCAACCCGACAATCTCGCCCGCGTCCACGTCGAACGAAACCTCGTTGACCACTTGGCGCCTGCCGTAGCGTTTCGCTAGTCCCGTGACTTCCAATAGTTTCATTCAACCGCTCCATCAGTTGTAACGTACGAGGTGATCAATGAATGGTTCGCATTCGATTGAAGTTTGGCCAAAATGGCGGACTGTTCCAAGTGTGCGGCCAATACACCATCAACGCGCGGCCGATCATGAAACGTCGCTCGACATATTTGGGAGGGGCCCATTTCCGAGCATCTTCGCTTTGCGGACTATTGTCGCCCATCGGAAAAAACTGATCCTCTGTCAGTAGATAGGCTTCGTCCCAATTCAAAGGTAACTGTTGATCGAACGGCTCGTACCAATCGCGAAATCCAGCCGAGGTCCATTGGGTCGGGGTCTCATAGTATTGGTACATCTTGCGCAGCGACTGAAGATCGTTCGGAGCTAGTCCCCGTCGATCTCGCAGTGATGATCGTGCTGCAAAATTGAAGTCGTCCTTTCCCAGATAGTAGAAATCTCGAAAGACCTTGAGACGTTCCACCGACAATGACCCGCCCTGAAATCCGATCCCCAGCGGCCGAGCATCACCGTAGTCTTGAACATGATAAAACGGAGCCAACTTCCCCGAACGAGCATAACAGCCGTCGCCGGGAATCGTGACTTCTTGATCGTTGATCCATAAATAAATTCGATCGTCGCAATTGGCAAAACGAATCTGATACGAACCCGCGCCTTTTAGTGGGGTTTCAAACTGCAGTGAGGTCGGCGATCCACCGGCAAATTGAATGGCAACACCGTCGGGGGAAACTTCCGTCGACAGAGTCGCTTGGCCAGTCGCCACATCAATCTCGCATAAGAAGTGAACGCCACCTTCGACCGCATCCAGAGCCAGTTTCCCTTGTGGACCCACCGTGACTTTTGCTTCCATGACAAGGTCGCCGACCCAATTGCCACCAAACCGCGAATTGTCCCAATCACCGGAATCGACAATCATCATGCCGTCGTTGT
>JAUXWY010000242.1 GCA_030681235.1 Pirellulaceae bacterium
TGCTCGTAGCCAATACTTCCGAGCCGATCAATAATTTGGCGTCACCCGGGCGAACAAACGGAGTACTCATTCTCTATGATTCCTGTAGCAACTCAGCGTCAGCCACCAGCTTGGCCAACCAACAAAACGAATAGATTCCACACCACGACCCCGACAAAATCAGCTCGTGCCAAGCTCGACTTCACGTTCGATTGTAATTCGAACGCCAGTTTTCACCAAGCTTTCTGCGATTTTTTTTTGTAACGGCTCCCGCCCGGGGAACGTCTCGAGCCACTGGTCGTGGAATTCCGCCTCGCCATTGTATGTGAATTCACGGGCCGCATGTGGGGGAGTCTATGATTTCTCCGAAATCGAACGATTCCCAGTGATGCCTCTTAGAAATAGGGCCAAAACCGGGTCGGACCGTTGCTTCCAGCGGGTTCCTGGACTGCCGTTACGCGAGCCGACCAGCACCGCAAAGGGCCGGGCAGACGTTGAATTCGGCGATTGCGTTTTTAACCGAAACGCAGTGCAAAGTCGGGCGAAATTCCCGCCGCGACAAGCAGATTGGCCCAACCGCCCCAGCTTTGGGGCACGGATCGCGTGGAAACTGGAATGAACCTTCGTTGGAGCGGCATTACTTTTCACCGCGACTCAAAGCAACGATGGGCGAATTCCCGCCGGGACTAGTGGACTGGCCACGCCGCCCAAATTTGCGTCATCGAGCGTTCGGCGTTTAGGGATACTCGAAACCAGGAACTTATTCGCCCAACCACCACTTGGGTTTCGCGACGCGGCCTTTGCGGAGTCCAAAATGCTCCATCGCGAGTTCCCGAACACGAGCGGCTATTTCAACCGGCGAATCCGATAAGATAAATCGATCCAAATCGGCGGCGTCGATCGTCTTCTCTTTGAGCATGCTGGTCGACATGAAATCCAACATCGGTTGCCAAAACTCGACTCCGGAAAGCACGATCGGAAACTTGTCCATCTTCCGTGTTTGAACCAATGTCGCGATTTCAAACAATTCGTCCATCGTTCCGAATCCGCCCGGCAACGCCACAAATGCGTACGAGTACTTGGCCAACATCAGCTTGCGAACAAAGAAGTAACGAAAATCAACGAAAGTATCGAGATACGGATTCGGTGCTTGCTCGTGCGGCAGGACGATGTTGCAACCAACACTGCGCCCGCCCACTTCTTGAGCCCCTCGATTGGCCGCTTCCATGATGCCCGGCCCCCCGCCCGTCATCACCGTGAATCCGGCCTTGGCCAACTCCGCACCGACTCGCCGACCCAATTCGTAGTATGGATGATCTTCGCCAAACCGAGCGGAGCCAAACACGGTGACGCATGGGCCGACAAAGTGCAGCTTGCGGAACCCGTGAATCACTTCGCCGAAAATTCGAAAGGCTCGCTTGAGTTCCGCAAAACGTGATTGAGGACCGTCGAGCGACAGTCGTTCCTCTTCCAGAGCCCGCCCCAATCGTCCAGTCTCGGTCAATTGGGCAATGGCGTCCGTTTTCGATGGAGTATTCATAAATCAATAAATCAACTTTGGTGACGGTCTGGCCCGCAATTATCACGCTTCGTATTTGGAAGTCAAATCTTGCCCAGTGAATTGCGGTGAATCGGGAATGTTCGCCTAAAAACCCGCTGGTTCGTCGTCGCTTGGTCCCGAATTCAACGGCCAGGACGGTTGTAACGATCGATCGAACGGGCCCGCCAACTCTGGAACTCGCTCAAGCGATAAATGCCGCCGCGTAAAAAATGATCCCGGTAATCGCGGTCCCTAACATCAACCCAATTCCAAACCATCCCAACACACGGTGCCGGTCGCGGTAATTGGGAGCTCGGAAGTCTTGATCAAAATTCCGCAGCGCACCGAAAATAATGACCCCCCACATGATCGGTGTGGGAATCGCAAACAGCAAATGCAAATACAGCAGCGGATAACAGGCCGAGTACAGCATCGACTCTTTGGCCAAGGCCTGCCAATCGGTCACAAACCGCATGTCCACTTCGAATGCAATCACCGCCAACAACAGTACCAGCGCCGTTCCCACTTGCAGATTGCGATGCCACCGAAATTTCTTTCGCTTGACCAATGCCACACTAAACAACAACACCGGTATGATCGCAAACATCGCAATGAAGACGACATCCAACATGATCGAACCACGGAACGGCAAAAAACCGGCGCCCATCAGTCCCGTCAATTCCATTCCAGATCCTTTAACACGCGCCGGGTTCAGTTGTCAACAGATTCGTACTCAATGCCGCAATTTCTCGCAAGTTGAATTCTCGATCGTTGGCACGGAAACAGGCATGAATCACCGCTCGATGCAGCTTCATTTTGATCCCTCCGACCGCCAACGCGCCATATACCAATCGCTGCCCCATTGGTTTGGCATGATCATGAGCGGCGATCCCCGCAATGCCCGCTGGCGGCACCGCATTCAGATCAACGATCACGCCACGGCTTTGAGTCAAAACAGCCATCGCTTGCTCGTCCAAAGTTTGCACGCCGGCAGCGCCCGCGTTGAAGACCAAATCGAAACGAGGCAACTCGAGATTCAATTCCGCCCCAGTCTTCGTCAACGACTCGATTTGAGCGTTCTGCGAACCCAGCCGTAGTCGGTCGGCAACTGCCCCAGCTTTCTCAACGGATCTGGAATGCAGCACCACATGACAGCCCCGATCTAACAGTAGGGTGGCGATCCGTTGTCCGACTGGCCCAGTCCCACCCATGACCAAAGCCCGAATCGGTTTGGTCTCGTCGTGGACCATATCCCCCAGCGTCCAAAGGCCCGAAAACCCGCTCTCCACCGCCGCCACACTGGTGGTGTTGCAGCCGTTGGCGTCCATGACAACCGACACGCGAATGGGTCCGAAAAATGACGCCAGCACCTGCTGATAAATCTGCTCCGCGACTTCAATGTTGCTGCCGCCAACAAAGATCGCCGTATGCCGCAGTTTGCTGAGACTGCGAGTGAACATCGCTCCATGGACCAAGCCGGTCAGATTTTCCGAGCGGACACCAGGGTATTGCAACAATGTGTCCACGCCGGAGTCCATTGCGACCACCGCATCAAAGCTACTGGCCGCAGGATCGGTATCAAATTGCAAGAGAATGTTCTTGATGGTACTCATATCACTCCTCACAGGATGTCGAGTCAAACACCGTTGACCGCGAACCCAGCGGGCCGCGTTTTGTTTCTCCCTGCCTTCGCCGAAAAAAGGCCCGTTGCATCGACCCCGAAACGGTGTCAACGCAACGGGCCTCCGGTTGAATCTTCTGTCGCCCCACCAGACTAAATCACGAACTAGAAACCACGGAACGGATGGCTGTTGGCGTCCTTACCAGCGATCATCTCATCAGCCGATGGCTTGCCCTTCATTGCACACGAGATCGCCAACTTGGTCGCTTCGTAATTGTAGTCGTAGATTTTCTTGTTGTCGGTGGCTTGTGGGTGAATGAACACGCCACATACGATCACCAAGTCTTCGGCTTGATCTTTAGGAATCACGCCACTGGCCACGCTGTCAGCAACCGCCTTCGCGACGGCTTCCTGTGCTGGACCAAACATTTGAGCCGCTTGGTTCATACCCTTGATCGTGACCTTGGTGATCATGACCGTTGCAGGTTTGACGGCCAAGTTCGGCGCCAACACCGCCAATAAATTCGTATGACCAGCCGATTGAGTTGCCAACGCATTTGCAAATGCAGTACCGACCGGGCCACACTTGCTACCAATCAATAGGTCGATATGAGCGATCTCATTTCCGTCACCAACCAGAGCTTCGCCAATGAACATGGACATACGAACAATCTCCAAAAAACTTCGTCAATTACTGGGGGCCGCCGACTACAATGTCAGGGCCAATCGAGCGACGTGCCTCAGCCTGGCAGGGATCACCAAAAGGCTCAAGGCCCAACTCCGGACCCAACCTCGATGCTACCAAAACCACCTTCTGGCAACAACCACCCCCGAACCGTCGGTCCACCGCTATGAGTGATCGTGTCGGACTGATTGGAATTTCCGTTCGAGCCGCTGCGGAAGCCCTGGGACCTAAAGTCATCGAACGCGTTTGGGATCTCTATTGCGATTGGGATACCGAACAAGCCGCTCCGAATCGCTGCGATCGCCTCTCCCTGGCCGGAATCGTCAATTCTCTAACGGCCCCCAACCGAAAACCGATGGCCTGGCTGACGACCGGTGGACTGGATCTAGAACCGGCCGTACTAGCCGCATTGCAGACGCACCCCAATCGACTACTTGGTCTATCACTGGATTCGGTCCGTTATTGCAAGAACCCGGCCCAATGGTGCGATAAGTTGCGGCACGCTGGTCTGGCCATACTGCCAATCGAGTATCGAGCGCTCTGCCCGCCGGGACATTGGCATTTGAAACGCAATTGGCCCCAATCAGCTCCGACATGGTTCTGGCAACAGCACGGCGACGGGACTCTTGGCAGCGCCATTTTCTTGGCTCAGGGTTCAGGCGTCGAACTGGTCGGTTGTTCGCGATTGTTCGTCCGGCCCGACTGGCGCTACCAAGGCAATGCGGCCGACCGTTCCTGGCCCAACGAAGAAGCAAAAAAAACGCTGCTGCGAATCGCCACGGTTTTGGCCGAAGATATTCAACCACGTGGATTATTCGGCATCGATTTTATGCTGGGACAACAGCTTTGGCCTCTGGAAATCAATCCGCGCCCCACAGCCAGCGTCGAAGTGTTGGCCGAACTGCATCGCCGTAATCTGTTTCAAGAACACGTCCGCGCTTGTTGGCCCACAGCTGGCGGTTTCGCGACAAACGACCGGGCCGCCGACCTCCATCTGTCGAAAACAAGCGAGGTACGTCTGTCTGCCAAACGAATCGTTTACAATTCGGAGCAAGAATTTTCTATCACGGACGATCGCTTCCAGCAATTTCAACAATGTTCGACTTTCCAACCGATCGCGCATCCGATCAAAACATTCGCCAGCGGAACGTTCCGTCTGGCAGACTTGCCACATCCCGGAACCATCGTTCCGCCCCGTGAACCGATTTGCTCGATTCTTTATCACTTACCCGCAATCACCGCCGAACCCGTCCCGACGGTTGAAGAGATCTGGACCGAACTCGCCGCTTTGGAAGACCATTTACTTCATTAGATTCGTTACTATCCACGGAGTCCCAGGTGAAAGCCCGGTACTTATTTACCAGTACTTGGGGCGAACTTAGATTGCCCGCAAATTCTCAAAACTATGCACACGGTTGAATATCTTCCCGGACTTTTTTGGGAACTGCTTGCTCAGTTCCCCGTGCGTTTTGAAACCCGCGCACTAGCTGCCCCAAATCAAGATGATCTCCGTCGACATTCGACCGTTCCACAATGAAAACACTTCCATCCGCTCCATCGCCTTTGGCTTATGACCGATCAGATGTCGAAGTTTAAGTTTCAGCGAGGCCGCAAGTAGCGAATTAAACGTCGTCAAAAGAATTCTACTATCGGGATGCTTATCGGCCAAATAGGCCGCTCGATGGAGGGCAACCACAGTCTTGCCCGTACCTGCCGTTCCAGCCACTCGAGCGGGGCCATTGTAGTTTCAGCGACCCGATCAAACAGCAACGGGCGTTTTGTGTCCGCGACATAGTTCGGGATCACCACATCTTTGATGGTTTCACGAATTTCAACCAGTTGGGCAGCGCCGGTTGTAGGATGAGTCTCCAACTTCCGTCGTTCCGCCCAGGCATAGGCAGGATCGTGATGATCTACATAGCAGAGAAGCAGACTTGAATCGGTTTTATGAACAATCAAACGGATATCACGACTGACGCGAACCGACCAGAAATTTTTGTCTTTGGCGCGATCCAGTTTGTGGAGCTGCATCCCAGGATTAGCAGGATTTAGTTGCATATCAAAGGCAGTAGTCTTGACAGCCTTCTGTTCGTCGGTGGTCAACTTTGTTAGGCCTGAGGTAAATGGCTTCGTGCTGGTAGAATTCGGTCTTGGCATCACTGTCCGGCAAGCCGTTGAGCGAGCATCTTTACTCGAACATCTGGAGAATTCCTGCGGAACCTCAGAGCCCCGTTTAATCGGACGGAAAAGGAAAAAACAGACGCACATCGGTCACAAATCGGATATCCAACCCTACGGCTTCCGAGTTTGTTCGAGCGCAAGAATTCGCAATATCGAGCGCAAATGAGGCGTAAATCGTTCGGAAATGAAGCGCAAATGAAGCGCAAGTCAACGTTCCTTCGAGCGCAAATGGCGGAATAATCGAGCGCAAATCGAGCGCAAATTTTCATGGAACTTCCTCCCCGAACGACAAAGGATGGATTGACCTCCGGTCCATCAAATGCCGCAAATTTCCGTGATTCATTTGGCAATAAACTGACGCAAATAGTTGTAGCTCTGTTGCAACGCGCGGATTCGGTTCTCGACGCTGCCCTCAAAAATTCGATCTTCGACTTCGACACAAACGGGGCCCCTGTAACCGGCGTCGCCCAGCACCGAGAAGAACCGCCCCCAATCGACATCGCCCGTGCCCGGCAACTTGGGCGTGTGATAAAGCTTGGGATAGGCCAAGATGCCCCACTCGTTCAACAAGTGACGATCCACTCGGACATCTTTCGCATGGACATGCGATATCCGCGCCGCGAATTCTCGCAGTGGCGTCAGATAATCCATCTGCAACCACACCAAATGTGATGGATCAAAATTCAGGCCAAATCGCGGCGACGGAAGATCACGGAACATGCGCCGCCAAATCCCCGGACTGTGGGCCAAGTTCTTCCCGCCAGGCCACTCATCGGTCCCAAACAACATCGGGCAGTTTTCAATGCCAATATTGATTTGCAGCCGCTCGGCCAATTCGACCAGCGGTCCCCAAGTTTCCAAAAATCGCGGCCAATTATCGTCCACCGACCGAGTCCAGTCGCGACCGACAAACGTATTGAATCGCGTCAATCCCAACATCGCCGTCGCTTCCATCACCCGCCGAATTTGAGCCACGGCGGTCGCGGCTTCTTCCGAGTTCGGCGACAACGCGTTCGGATAGTAGCCCAAGCCACTGATCTGCACCCCACGATCGTCCGCGATGCGACGGATCTCGGCGGCCCGCGTGTCATTGAGGTTGGCTACGTCAATGTGCGTCACTCCCGCGTAGCGACGATCAGCTTTACCCACTGGCCAACACATGATCTCGACACAGTCGTAACCAATTCGGTGGGCAATCTCCATCACCTCCGTAAACGACTGCTCTGGAAAAATCGCACTCACAAAACCCAAGGAAAACATACCAACGCCTCCGAAGCCCGAGAAAATAATCTATCAAAATGGTGATCGATGGTTCTAACTGTACAACGGCAATTTAGCGAGCGCTGGTGTACCGGCT
>JAUXWY010000251.1 GCA_030681235.1 Pirellulaceae bacterium
CACTTTGGACTATTCATCATTGGGCATTCCAACCTTCACCGCCGCGCTCAGCGCTGCGGCGCTCGAACTCGACAACGCAAACAGCAGATGGTTAACCGCGTGGCCAGAGTCAATTTGGCGAGTTCCAACTTGGCACCAAAAGACAGAGCCAACCGCCAAATTGACGGCGGCCCGCGTTTTGCCTTTCGGTGAACGGCGACCGAGAGAAAACGTTCCATCATCACCGCTCGATTATTAGCACAACAGTTTTTAGCGCAACAGTTTTCAGCACGAAGGTTTATTTCACCTCGACATCGGAAGGCAGACCATGAACAAGCCGATCAGCACGTGGACACAAACATTCTTCAAACTTGGTTACACGCTTCGCCGCATCTGGCACGAGGAACCCGACTACGCCAACAACTACACACCCTTGGAACTTGAAGTCCTAGAAGACCGCCAAATGCTCTCCGGCTTCGGCGGCGACGACCCCATGGGCGGCACTGGAGGAACCGGTGGCAGCGGCGATCCAATAGCAGGTCTTGGAGGCGGTGCTGTCGGCGGGAACAACGTTCTATCAGGTCTTTCCGGACAAAGCCCAACGACTTTGTTCTCGTACGGCGTTTCACCAGACCGAATCAACCTGCCGGAGTATTGGAGCAAACTACCAAGCGGGTACAGCTACTCGGGTACTAATCCTTGGGATTTCCGTCCGGCAAATACGACTCCACCGACCCAGAGCAATTACCGGTTGTCCGAGCAGACCGAACTTGAAGGATTTCCAGGAACGTACATCGTTACGCTATCCCACTTCGAAATCCAAGCCTTCCAAGTCACGTCAGTGGGCAGCCAATCACTTGGGAACTACGAATACACGGAAAATGTTCGCGCGAAGTTAACCCAGACAATCATCGAAACCGCGACTCCAACCAGCGTTCGAGATTCGTTCGAGTCCGGCACCAATGCGACCTTCACTTCCTACATCCGATTTACAGCGACACTCGAATACAAATTCAAACTCAATCTATTGGATGGTCAAACAACTTCGTTCGATCAAAATGTCGTCAAAGAAGACACCACGACGGAGTTCAATTGGACGACGACCATCGTCAAGTCTCCATTCTCCGAAGGAGAATACCTTGAATCCAATTACACGCGCACCTCGGTCGGACAAGCTTCGATCAGCGGAACCGTGCTCGGCCAAACATCCATACGCGTCCAGGCGGCACGGTCTGGAACTGACATTGCATATACCGTCAGCGGTAACGGAAGAAACTGGGTTCCGACCGGTCAAGAATTGAAGACGACAATCAATCACACCGCGACGGCGCAAACCATTGCTTTGACGGTGCTTCCAGAGGCGGAACTCTCGGATTTAGCCGCGTTTCAACGCCTAACAATAGCCAAAGGGGACACGGGCGTATACGAGCGTTATTCGATCAACGGCGATGTTAAAACTAAATTCGATCGATCGTTTAGTATTGCCAGCACCAACCTAAGGAAGTCATCGGGATCACCGAGCACATTGACCGGGTCACTTAATAAGACGTATAACGATGTATCCACGACAGAAAACAACTTAACGATAACTTGGCTGACAATTGAAGGAAAAGCCAATGTAGTTCCGCTAGGCGATGCCGCACCGAGCGACGGCGCGTCGGCCACATTGAGTGAAGACGGCACGGCCGCAGTTCCCATCCAGATATTTACGTACCGTCCGGCCCGCGAGGACGAACTACTGTTGGGCGAATCAACATGGCTATTGAATCGAGATTGGTCGAAAGTAACCGACAAAGATAAGTTCACCGTTTCTGCGAGCAACCGACTTCGTACGGAATACTTATCGAATGGAACGCGGCGTGACACGCTCGAACATAAGACGGACGCAACCGTCGACACGAATCTGGCACAACCACTGCTGCGAACAGTTTTTGAAAAGAATTTAAAGACAGAGGGTGTCAGCCATGAATACTTTACCGAGCGGCGCAAAGTTTCAGGTACTGACAGCGCCTATGCAAACGAGGAAACCACCGAGGTCTCGCTAAGCTCGGATCACCAAACGGGGCCCACAACGACCGAGATCCGCGCCAGGGTCTCTAAGCTGGACAATCAACCCGGATATGTCAGCTTGTCGGCAGCACAATACTCGGGCGAAATACGCACCAAAGTATTCGATAAGACAACTCATGACATCTTGGAAAAAGACACTTGGAAAAAGGAAAAGCGTGGCCCACTCGTTCGAACTGTGAGTTCCGACGACGTGGCAACCACGGCAATTGGCAGTAACAACTCATTACTTGTCGAGTCGATTGCCCGCATTACTCAAGTCGATCAAAACACTCGCAAAGAAGTTCACGATGACAGCGTCAACATCGAATATCGGTTTGTGGACCCAAACACCGTCAAGATCATCGATAAGAGCCAATACGACTCCAAGACATTTGACTATTCTGGGTACGTGGATTCGGATAAGTACATCAAACAATGGAATTATCACCCCGACCGCTACTTTGATTACGAGTACTCGGACAAAACGAAGGAGCTAAAGACTGGCTCGGCGATCATCGGTGATAATAGCGGCGCTCACACGATTCGGAAAATCAAGAACGACACCGAAGTAACCATGCTCCGAACGCCACCAGCTAACGATGATGACGTCCAGACAGCTGCGACGGTGACACCAATCACCAATGAAAGCACGTTGGCAATCGATCTGAGCGATTTTGAATATCATAAAAAGTCAGGAACCGCGACGGTCGAAATGGCAGCATCCTCAAGGAGCGACTATGAAGTAACACAGAACACGGGAACTTCCAGCCTCCTTACCAAATTCAAGACAATTAAAACCTTGGACAGCTTCGAACACGCGTATACAGATAATGACCAAGCATGGACGCGATCGGGACATATGATTGATACAGTCAACTTCACGAAGAATACAACCTTTGATTTTAATCCCGCCGGTTCAGCACCGCTAACGGATCGAGAGCGTTTTCAGATAGTGAAGGTGGGCAATTCCACCCAAACGGGCGAAATTGTTGACACGATTGACAAGAGACTTCGTCAAGTCAATTCATCCGAAGGACCTAGCAACGGAATGACGCTGGAAGCGTTTCGAAGCAAGTGGCATTCAAGCGACAAAGATGCCGTGAGCGGGAATGCGCATTTCACCGATTGGACTGACAACCGCAATGAAACCAATACGATGAAGACCGATGTGCGGAATGATCTGAATTTGACCTATGTGGTCACGGAGTTACCCGAGACAGATTCTGGCGACAACTCTGAAGCTGATCAAGCCACTTATCAATCAGTGGTCACCGGCACGAAGACAGAGGTAATCAAGAACGAGGTCAAGACGTTTGTTAATTCGTCATACCAACAGCGACTACACGGCAACCAGCAACAATCCGTCGAAGAGTCAACGGCTTGGGGAACGATAACAAATATCGGATCGGTTCCCGAAGCAGACCGAACCAGAACACATCGTTCGGCGACCACCGACTGGAAACGCAGTATTGATGGCAAGCCAGGTGAGACTCTGGTCAAGATTCGCAAGTCGACCTCGATGGAGTTTGCGCCAAACGAAGTCGAAGTTACTGTAAAAGCGGTGAATAATGCTGGAATAGCTGGCGAAGGTGAAATAGTTTCGAAAACCATTGACGAAAAACTGAACGGGTACGTCTACGAGACAAAGCAAGTCTTTATCGGAAACTTGGTACTTTATTTCACACCAGACGCAAACGGCAAAGAAACCGTGGCAGGTCAAAGCGGCACACACGGATTTCATTCGCGTAGCTTTACCGAGTGGAACGCGGCATCTACGGGCGAATTTCTACATTCAACTGCAAACTCCAGCCTATCCGTAAACGGTGCCGGAATGACCTACACCAGGACCATTGGTTCCGGTGAAGATCAGGGGGCAATTTTTCAAGACACAACCACGCAAACATCGGCGTTGCCCGAGTTTGACGAGCAGTGGGTTCAAACTGGATTCCTGCGGTCGATCGACGACTACCAAGTTAAGCAAACCAACATTGGATCGACTGAGACCATTGTTCGTTGGCGCATGCCAAATGAACATTTCGATTCGATGAACCAGGGAGAGTTTACCGAACGAGTGATTGATCGAATCAACAATTCCACGTCCGAAATGCAAGGTAGTGCCGATGGCACTAGCATTACAAACACATGGAAGTCGAATGGTGAGCATCGAACGTGGAATCAAACGACCGACGGTTTCGTTATTCACAGGCAGTATAGCGTGTTCACCGGTTGGACGCAGAACGAGAGTTTCTACGACAGCTACAATCGTGGTACTCACAAATTTGACGAAAACCATGATTACGAAGCGATGTTTTTAGGAACTCAACAGACCGGATTCAACAATGAGGTTGTCCGGAAGTACGATTCGAACGGCGTAGGATACTCATTGTCCGTAGCAGACGGAAATCGACACATCGTCAACGAAAATTGGGCCGGCTGGAACACGGCTACTACCGTGCGTTCTTCGATCTACGGTGAAGACAATGATGTTGATGGGGACTTAAGAATTACACGTATGGAAACGTTGATCGATCGTTGGGGCAATTCGCAATTAATTCCCGCCTCGTTTTCAGACATGCATTTCTACGTCGAGAGCTTGAAGACTTTCAACTTTCACCGCCAAGGGGACGTCGAATTTGTTGAGTACACAACCTATCGCTCGAATTTGGCGACCGGGTGGTTGACGGCTGTAGGCGGTGGATTAGGCGTCATTGTCGGAGTTTTCACAGCCCCAACAGTCGTCGGTGCGGGGTTGGCAGCAATTTCGCTGGACACCTTTGTTGGGGGACTGCGCACCGCACTTACCGGTCGCCAGTCAAACACACTGATGTCGATGGCCGCTGGCGGCGCATACGAGTGGATCTTGCAGACCAGCACGAACAATTCGGATTTTGAATTGACTGACGAAGAGCGTCAGGCAGCCGGAGTCATTGTCGAATTCGCGTTAACTTTTGGTGCTGCTGCTGCGGCCAGAATTGGAAAAGCCGTCTCGCAATTCAAAGTGGCAGCCGACATATTCCGACAAAGTGCCGGAGCTTGCGACAAGCTTTCGAAGCTCGGCCGTGCCATGAAATCTTACCGTGAAGCGGGCAAGGTGCTAAACGGAACCAGCGATGTCCAAACGTCCGTACGAGGAATCTTGGACAACTATTGCTTCGTCGGTACGGTTGGTGTGAGTGCGTACAACATGGAAAATCGCTGGGCAACTGTATCGACAACGCCGGACTTGCCAATGGCTGCTACACCAACCATTGCGCGAAGCAATGTCGCTAGTTGGATCGTTATCGGTGCCGGAACCGTCGCCCTCATGCAAGTGATCGCTGGCCGAACCGCACCGCGAAACTCTGAGGAAAGTGAAGAAGCTTGGCCCGAGTTGGCTTGGGCATAAATTCAATAAGCTACCAATTCCATCGCTGACATGACCAGAAATTTCAAATACAATTAATCATCGGGAACGTAATCATGACCGCAACGAATGACCTACTGAAACGAATCGCTTTCGCCGTACTGGGCGTGAGCTTGATTGCCTATGGGCTATGGATCCAGAGCGGAGAACCGACCGTTGCAACGGGAGCCAGGTCCGCCTCAAACAAAGCTAGTGCCGCGGCGACGGCGGCACAGCCTTCTCTAGTCAAGATTCCGATCAAAGACATGCGAGTGGGGACGCGGGTGCCGGCGTTTAATCCGGAGGTTTCGGCGACGGAGCGAGCTGGGTTTCGCGAGCCGAATTGGTATCAGTGGATGAAGCTGCGGCTGGAGATGCCCAAGCCCGACGGCACGCTGCTGGAAATCGAAATGCTGCGATCGGAAGAATGGCTGGTCCAGCAAATGGCCGTGGTCGTCCAACCCGAATCGATTATGCTGCCCTCGTACTCGGAACCAGAATTTAACGCTGACAACGCCTCTGCGGTTTCGGAACCAAGTTCGCTCGGCTCACTTGCGATTGCAACCGCAAAAAATGCGGCGGCCACGGAAGCAACAGTAACCGAAACGACATTTACCGAGTCACGTTCATCTGAATCACGGTCATCGGAAGCAAGGTCGTCAGAAGCAACTCCATCCGGAGGTTTCGGCGTTCCTTTTCGTCCCATCTATTATCATTTGGCGTCGCTGTTGAGTGAAGCCGCAGCGGGTGGCGACGAAGTATTGGGTTTGGTAGTTCAATTGGACTTGCCCGAGTTAGGACTCTCTGGCCCAGCGTGGATCGTTGACTTAGACCCCGCCCCGATCATTCCGCCAGGTCCCGGCCAAGTCGTCACTGCCACCTTCAAACACGCCAGCGCCAACGTCCTGGACTTAGTATTAACCAACGCCCCACCCTCATCCCAACCGACATCGCAATCTACACGAACCGCTGCACCATATTCACAAAGCCCACCACCCGCGGCACAAACGGCGATACCTACAACCCTCATCACTTCGTCCTCCGCGCTCGGCGACTCGCCCACAGAATCCATTGGCGTCACATTCAACCACCCCTTCTGGTCTATCGACCGCGCCGAATTCGTCCAAGCCGGCGAGCTAACGATCGGCGAACGACTCCAAACCCTCGCCGGCGACACAGTCTGGGTTCAACAAAAACTCCCCCGCCCCGGCCCCGAGCCTGTCTACAACCTGGAAGTGCATGATGAGCATGTTTACTACGTTGGCGAAACAGGTTTGTTGGCTCACAACTCTGGGAATAAATATTCTAATTCTAATCGAAAGTTCCGTGGACCAATTCACCACATTGCTTCTGATAAAGATAAACTGTTCCTACCGGAATTCAAAAAACTATTTGAACGAGCGGGCGTTGACATGCAGAGTCCGTGGAACAAGATGCGGGTGGAAGGGCATGTAGGACCACACGGCAAGTACTTTAACGGTCTCATTTTAGATCGGCTACAGACAGCTGTCGGGACAAAAACGGGAGCGGCCGCAAGAACTGCTTTAATTGACGAATTAAAGGCCATTCGGCGAGACATCCGCTACGGTGGATGGGATGCGTTTCTGAAGGCCCCCGCCTCGTGGGTTGATACAATGGGGAAATACTAGGAACATCATGGCAGAATATTTCAAAGTCGCGATGGACGACGAAAGACGCTGGCACCTAGAACTTCTCGCGGTGAAACCTCCGATCGATATATGGGCATGTTGTCAGGTAGATGTTTCGCTCCCGGTGAAGTTTGGAGTTCTGGTTCCAGGCCTCAAGGTGGACTACAACCCCAGTTGTTTTGCCATCCCAGTCGTATCAAAACGTTTTGCCGATGTTCTTCAATCCATTAGTCCTGATGAGATCCAGCGACTACCAGCCAGTGTCGACAATGACCCGAACAATTGGAAGGTGCTCAATGTCGTTTCCAAGGTTGATTGTATCGACTACGCTCGTTCTAGTATCCAGAGTTATCCGCAGGACCACCCAGAAAAACCTGGCAAGCCGCGAGGTGTTTTAAGGCTCGTGATTGACAAAAACCTCGCGAAGGGTCACCACGTATTTCGCGCAAAAGACTGGGAAGTTGTTCTGATCGTTTCTAACGACGTCAAAGCCGCGCTCGCCAGACTTCCGGTGACTGGTTTGGAGTTTATCCCCGTTTCGGACTAACCCTGACTAACCCTACTTTAGCGAACGATAGAAGATTGGCGATGGTGAGTAAACCATGGTGACACCCAAGTAAACCATGGGGACACCCATTGTTGCAATCACAGGAGCACGGTTGTCGTCCGGAGGTAAACCAGGGGGACACCCATTGTTTCAATCACAGGAGCACGGTAGTCGTCCGGGGTTGGCCGATGAAAACTAGTAGATCGGTGGCGAGCTAGCGCAGAAACTGAGCCACGCGTACCTCAATACGTCGCCTTCCTCAGAATCGGGCTATTACTCGCAAGTCCAAACACCAATCGCCGACCTGCGAGTCGGCATGCGGGTGGCGGCGTTTAATCCGGAAGTCACTTCCACCCAACGCGCGACGTTCCAAGATCCCGACCAAGCGACTTGGCGGACGTTGGAGCTTGAGTTGCCCAAGGCTCAGAACTCCTGATCTGGGATCGTTTGGTAAAGAGCTAGGTGTTAGTGATATGTGTTGCGGGGCAAGGGTTTACGTAAATTCGGCAGAAATGGCGCCGGGCTAGAAATGGGAAAATAACAGGGTACCTTCAACCTCTGCAAAAGAACACCAACGTTCGAGGAGGAAGATACCCTGCCACAACCATTATTACCACTTGTTCCCGATGGTGCCACTACTATCAGCCACATGGTCAGCGTCGCTCGTGAGGATGGCCAGTGGCGTTACTTTGTCGGCATTGCTCCCGTCTATTGTCATCCGGAAAATGACTTGGCATCCTTCCGGGTGTTTACCTCGCAGTTGGTTTGCCAGGAAGAAACATAGGTGCCACCCATGTTAAGAATAGCCTCCACCCATCGACTTTTAGCCTAATCGCGGTTTTTCGCGTTGGGATTTGGGTTTTGGCAGTTGCTTGCTTGAGCGAAACGAATCAAGTGTACCGTCGGTTTTCGTCCGCTTCACTTGATTTACATGTCGATCCAGACGCTAACAATGGGGACTCGAATCCGCAGAACCAACTGGGGACTCACCGCACACTTATGGCACTCGGACGGTGGCTGGACCCATTTTTGGGCTCAGATGGTGGCTGGTACCAATATTGGGCCAATTATCACATTGGGTTGTGAATCTCGAAGTGCGCCGCCAGTAATTGAATCCACTGACAAAGAAACTGTTTCTGAGGAACCCGTGCCGATCACGATGAACGATTT
Source organism: Pirellulaceae bacterium (assembly GCA_030681235.1). Lineage (GTDB taxonomy): Bacteria > Planctomycetota > Planctomycetia > Pirellulales > Pirellulaceae > M30B19. The sequence continues at coordinate 8,777 of JAUXWY010000251.1, forward strand.
GACCATCAGCACAAACGGCGTTGATTTAGAAGCGATTCTCTCGGATTGGACATGGGCGATGTCTGAACCGCTTCGCCCGGTTCTTCTTACCGCGATGGGCGATGTGTTCGCGCAGGGCGAATCTCAGGCTGTCTATTTTATTGATATAGTTGAAGGCAAAATTCATCGGGTGGCAGAGGATGGCGAATCATTTCGTTTATATTTGCGTCAGAATCAATTTGTTTCCGATCACATGTATCCAGATCGGGTTGTGGAGTTTCGCAGTGAAGGAATGACGTTGCGGCCAGGAGAAGTTTACAGTCACAAGCAGTTGCTCGTCATAGGCGGCGACGACGACATCGGGAATATTGAAGCTACCGATGTCAGCGTCCACATCAGCATTCACGGTCAAGTACGCCGCCAAATCAAAGATCTGCCAGATGGCGTGCCTGTTTCCGGAATCAAAATCGAGTGAAACGCAAAGTGGCGTGCTCCCCAAAAACTGATCCATAAGTTATGAAACTTCATCAGCCATTATTGGCGAAAGGACTTTCAATGAACAAGCGAAAACGACATTCCCCCGAGCAAATCGTCAAGAAGTTTCGCAAACGCTAACTTTGCTGCCAAGTCCAGTTGCATTATCATTACTGTATGAACACACACAAATTCATTGACCTCAACCGTCACTTTGCCGTCATTTCGAAAGACCAACCGCTTGACGAGTCGATGGACTATCGTTCGTGCGTGGGGTTTGGTAATTCACTCACTTGGATAGAATTGCTTCAAAAAAAGCGAGTAATACTCCTCGCGGAAGCCGGTGCAGGAAAAACACAAGAGATGCTGGCCGTCTGTCGCAACCTCCGACAGAGTGGCAAATCATCCTTCTTCATTCGCCTTGAACATTTAGCCGCTAATTTGGAAGCCGCGTTTGATGTCGGAGATATTACCGAGTTTCGTGCCTGGATGACTTCAGACAGCAACGCGTGGATTTTTCTTGATTCCGTCGATGAAGCTCGGTTAAACGGGCCGAACGACTTTGAATTGGCGATTCGTAAGTTCGCAAACAACCTTTCTTCTCATCGATCGCGATGTCATATTTACGTATCGAGCCGCGCCTCAGAATGGCGGCCAATCGTTGATTACTCGCTGATCCGCGAACGACTTGCATTCCCTAGAATACAAAGGCAAGAAAATCCGACGCAAGACAATGAACAACCTTCATTGGGATGCGCAAGTAAGGACCAAGTCATTGCCCAAAGTCCAAACGAATTTGAACTTGTAGACCCCGAAATCGTTAAGCTCTGTTCGTTGAACCAGTTGCAGATAGCGAAGTTTTGTGATGAAACTGGAATTAAGGATCGTGACGAGTTTCTGAAGCAAGTTGAGCGGCATGATGCAATGCTATTCGCCTCTAGGCCTCAAGACTTAATTGAGCTGATTGAATTTTGGGAATCAAATTTCCGAATCGGTAGTCGATTTGAACTGATAGAACATTCGATAAACAAGCGTCTAGAAGAAGTTGATCCTGCACGTGCGCAAAAGCAGAGTTTACAACTCGCCAAAGCCAAAAAAGGCGCGATGGAGTTGGCCGCAGCGTCGACATTTACGAAACTGTCTCGCATTAGAATTTTGGAAAGCAATCGCAAAGACTCGATTAGTGCTGACCAAGTTTTGGAAATGTGGAATGCGAGTGAAACCGCAGCGTTGCTTGAACGGCCGATTTTTGATCCGGCAATTTACGGCACTGTTCGCTTCCACCATCGTGTTGTTCGTGAATTCCTAACGGCTAAATGGATTCTTGAGCGACTCAAACGAAACGAAAAACGAGCTAGTATCGAACATTTGATTTTCAAAAGACAGTACGGCTGCGATGTCGTTGTCCCAACTATGCGCTCGATTATAAGTTGGATTGCGCTGGAAGACGACAAAATTCTAGATCGTGCACTCAGAATTTCGCCTGATGTGCTAGTTGAATTTGGAGATCCCTCTCGGCTTCCAATGCCTGCCAGAATTCAGATCCTCAGAGCTTACTGCAAGCAGCAAAAGGAAGAACACCACAGACGCTGGTCGATCGAACAGGCCGCACTATTGAGATTCTCACACGTTGAACTTGTCCCAACAATTCGCAACCTGCTGATCGAATACCGCAACTGTCGCGACGTACTCGATACGCTACTTTTGTTTATCTTACACGGTGAGTTTAAGTCGTTACATTTAGAGGTGCTGTCGATCTGTGAAGACGACAGTATTGACCGTTACTCCCGCATGTTGGCGATTCGTGCGCTGGCCACTATTGGTACGGTTGAGGACAAACGCACTTGCGTGTCCAAGATCATGTCATCTGGTTTGGCGCCAGTCCCGGACGTCATCGCTGAACTGCTTGAGTCATTCGGTTTTAGGCTATTCACACCTGAACGACTTGGTGAGACATTGGAACGATTACCATGTTCCAGTGGACACCAAAACACCAGGTTGGTTTCAGCTATTGAAAAGTACTTGAACTCGTTAACACCTGAACAGATCCTAACGATTCTTCAACGGATCAACGGATTACTCGATATAGAACGACACAATAACGACCGTTGTTCGGTTTCAATAGACTATGGTTGGCTTGCTGAACCAGCAGCCAAGGCAGTCGAGACACTCGTTCGAAGCCACCATGTTCTAGCCTTGACCGAAGATGTGGCCACCTCGCTTGATTTGATTAAGACCTTCGACCATTATGGCGGTGGAGTGCGTCTAAAACATGATTTGGATGAACTCGTTCCGCAGTTTGTGGCATTAAACCGAATTCTATTTTGGCGTGAAGTCGCGAAATTGCGCCTCGATGGCGAAAAGGAAGGAAAGAAAATCGAATACTGGTGGCAGTGTCGCCGCTCGAAGTCGTTCTGGAGTTTGGAAAATACTAGTTTTGATGAATGCCTCCACGATGTTCTTGCAAAGGTCGATCAAGACGACAGACTGATTGCGCTTTCGTTGGCTTTCACGATCTATCGCCAAAACGGCCGACCGAAAAAGTGGTATCGAGAACTCAAGAAACTAGTTATAGATAGTCCAGTGTTGGTCAACCGGTTGCATCAATTTTTTCATCCTGAACCCAAATCATCAGAATCAAAAAGACTCGACCGAATGGAGGCGGGTTTTAATCGCAACCGAAAAGCTCATGAAGCCAGCGAGGTAAAACGACATGCTGATTGGCAGGCCTACCTCAAGAAGAATACTGCTCGTTTAAAGGACGTTTCACTCGCAAGTGATGGTTCGGTTTGGAACGCTCAACTCTACCTTTTGGATGAAATGCGAAAGATTGACGACAGGATATCCCATTGGGGACATGCGAATTGGCGCGACCTGATTCCCAATCATGGTCAAATAGTGGCACAAGCATTTCGGGATGGTCTAGTAGCCTACTGGCGGCAATATAAGCCAAAAGTTCGATCTGAAGGAGTCGAAAATCCAAACAGCGTACCGTATGCAATATCGATTGCATTGTCGGGAATTGAAATTGAATTCCGAGAAACTGAAAACTGGCCACGTGGCCTATCAGTTGAGGAAGCGGAACTGGCTGCTCGCTTGGCACTTTGGGAAATGAACGGCTTTCCTGAGTGGTTAAAGCAATTGCATCAAGGTTTTCCAGAAATAGTGCGCCGGGTGGTTCTTCAAGAAATTAGATGGGAGTTCACATCCGAGACCATTGGCGAGCAATCCGCGTATGTGATCAATGACACCAAATGGAGTGGACAATGGATCTACGATGACATTGCAAAGGATTTGCTGACGATGCTTGTTGAAACCGAGTCTTACCGTCTCTCAACATTATCCGATTTGTTGTGGATCATAGTCCGGAGCGGAAGCGCTAGCAGCGATGAAATCAGTAGGACCGCCAAGCTGAAATTCAAAAATGCATTGGATGTCAAACAAAAAGCCGTTTGGTCTGCATGTTGGATCGACGTGGATGCCGAGTCGGCGATTATCGAAATTTCCAAGTACGTTGGTATCACTTCTCAAGAGGAAGCGGATAACTTTGTCGTGGAGGTATTGAGCGAATTATTGGGCGATTCGGGAACCGGAGTTTCGTGCCATCGAATGAATTTCAAGTCTGCTGAAAGTTTAGGCAAGTTTTACGCATTGGCTCGCGCCCATGTGCGCTACAAAGATGATATTGAGCGTGCGGGGAAAGAGGCCTATTCACCAACCCGTCGTGACGATGCTCAGCGTGCAAGAAGCTCGCTTTTCAATCTGTTAGCCGAAATACCGGGCAAAGCAACTTATATTTGCCTCATGGACTTAGCAAACAATCATTGTTCTTCACAAGAACGCGACTGGGTTCTTCGGAGTGCCCGGCAACGGGCAGTCGCCGATTCTGATTTGATGGCTTGGGGAGTTGAGGAATTTCTGTCTTTTAGCGCAATTTCCGAACATGTTCCTCGAAACAACTTCGAACTATTCGATTTGATCGTAAGTCGAATTGGTGACCTCAAATTTGATCTTGAAGACGGCGACAGCAGCATCGCTGGAATTCTTTTGAATGTCGCCCGTGAAACTGATCACCGGATTTATATCGGCGGTTGGCTTCGAGACCGAGCAAATGGCAAATATTCGATCCCTCAAGAAGAAGAATTGGCAGATGCCAAACGGCCTGATTTTCGAATTCACTTGGCAGCAATTGATGCGCCAGTCCCCGTCGAATTAAAGATAGCGGACAATTGGACTGGTTCAGTGCTTTTTGAGCGACTCGAAAATCAATTGTGCGGAGACTATTTACGAGCCCAAAATTCAATGTGTGGTGTTTTTCTGCTGCTCTATCGCGGCCAGAAGAAGCACTGGAGACGAAGCCCGTCGAAGAAGCTCGATTTCAATGAGTTGCTTGTCGAACTTCAGTACTTCGTCGACGATCAAATCGCAAATAAGCCAGGTATCAAGGCCGTCAAAGTTATCGGTATCGATTTGACCAAACGAACGCGGTGAAGAAATGGATAGTCCTGAACCTATTCATCTTGGGGACAAGCCAAATCTGGCTGAGCTGCACGCCGTTCTAACTTCAACATAAATACGCGGCATTCTCCGAAATCAATTGGGATGCCCCAATTTTCTGTACCAGCGGTTATGAAAGGTAGGGTTACTCGAACAAGTCGCGTGGCATGCGGAAGAAGGCGGCTGCGGTAGCATCCGCCGAGGCTCCGGCCGACCCACCCCATGAAGAAGCCGCATCGCAGCGCAGCAGCCAAACCTGGGCGATGTTGATCAAGCGAATCTACGAAGTCGACCCCTTGTGTTGTCCCGAGTGTGGCGGCCAGATGCAGGTGGTGTCGTTCATCGAACCGCCGCAAACCGCCGTGATCGAAGCGATCCTCACGCGCTGCGGTTTGTGGGAATCTCGGTCACCGCGAGCGCCACCTGAGGTGCATGAATTGGTGCTCGAGCTGGACCCCGCCTACTCAGGCAACGCACTCGATGCACCCAACGAAGCCGACGAGTCTCAGGAGTTGACGTACGTCGACATCGACAACTTCCTGGAGAACTACTAATTTTCCCCGACCCGGGTCGGCACGAGGAAGCTGCGCACCTTCGGTCGGCTCGAGGCGCATTTTGCCTGCAGCGACACGCCAGTTGCACTCCAAGAGGCCTCGAATCGGCGCGCCACCTCCAGAAACGGCCTGGGTTTCGAGTGCTGAAAGGCGGGCGCGCAGGCTCTTGGCGCGGGCACTCACCCTGCCTAACAGCGTGTTGATATAAAAAATATTCTCGTTTATCGAGCATTTTGCCAAAACCGATTGTTGACTGCGGAATAAAACAAATTTACACTTTAAGCGGTGAAAACCTCGCTTTTATCCTATTATCACTCGCTGAGCGTGTGTAATAAAGAGTTGCGGCCGCCAATTTGTTGTAAATCAACTGCGAGAAAAGTACCATTTTTTTTCCAATGTCTCGAAAATTTTAGCGAATTACGAACGGAGGATTCGGATGAATACAAGTGAAAAAAGCTCGGATTTTGAGTTTACGATACTTGCTCAATTTGCTGCGCCTTCTCCCTTACTTGACTTAGTAGGATTGCTTTTTTCACGAGCATCGATTCGGGATAATGCGGAAAGTTTCGATGGACAGCTCGTATCAGTTTTACTCGCACCCACTAGTTATCATCGCGGCAGCATGCACTTCATGCATTTTCCACCGTCCGTTTCGCAGCGAATGCACCGTCACCCAGGTTCTCGATATCTAATTATATTTTCGGCTATCGATGTCCGGATTGATTACAATACTTGCTTGCCAGAGTCCGATCCCGAAGCAAACTTCGAGACCGTTATTGTCCCGAAAAATTGCATCAGTGTTGTCCGTTTCCGAAAAGATCTTTGGCATCGGTTTAGTTCAAGCGATTGCGAAAGTAGTTTTGGTGCCGTCGCGTTCTCGTTCCACGAAGACGATGGAGAAGAGAGGACTTCTGAAAATCCAACGAATTTTTTGGAGCGACTAACTGTTTTTTCCGGGGAGGCGTTTTCATGAGTAGACGAGTTGTTGTCACGGGCGCAAATCGTGGAATTGGCTTTGCTATTGCCAAACACTTTAGTACTAAGGGCGATTCGGTTGTCGCGTTGTGCCGATCCTCTAGTATAGTTCTTGATCGTGTCGCCGAATCAATAGTTATCGCAGATTTTTCAGACCTGGATTCGATTGATCGAATTTGCGAACAGTTGGGAGATGTGGATGTCTTGGTTAATAATGCGGGTTTCCAAAACGGACATGGGCTAGATCAATACGACTGCAATTCGATGAAGCAGATATTTTCCGTCAATCTTTGGTTTCCAGTAATTCTAACGCATCGGCTCGTGAAGTCGCTTTCGCGAAACAGAAACGGACGAGTTGTTATGAACACGTCAATTGCGGGTCAAATCGGACACCCTGATGTCTGGTACGGGGCGAGCAAGGCCGGACTCATTAATGCAACCAAGAGCTTGGCAAGAAGTTATGGTGGCCTAGGTGTCAGCATAAACGCTATTGCAGCCGGGCCTACCGAGACAGATATGATGGAACAGATCCCACTGTCTCGACGCGAGGCACTGAAGGCAGCCGCAATTTCGGGACGGTTTGCTATGCCGAGCGAGGTGGCGTCGGTGGTTTATTGGTTGGCTACAGAATGCCCGGACTATGTAAATGGATCAACAATCGATGTAAATAACGGCATGTTCATGCGATAAGCCGTACACAAAGGAATTGACTATGAACGAAATTTCCGATGACATGAAAAAGGTCTTGTATTCCGAGACGTCCGCAAGCCTGCGGCACTATTCCGGAATTCTCCTGCAAGTCCGAACAACAGTTGTGGTTCAAGGGCTCGTGGTCTTGGCCGGTGCTGGCTATTTAATCCTACAAAGTCTATACGTAGAGGCAGCTGTAATGGCCCTCTTTTCAGGTCTAATGGCCGCCGTTCTCCTGGGATTGCATTCAAACTACTATATCCACTTTCAGCGATTTCTGGATAAGGTTGTGGAAGTCGAAACGGGCATTTTTGGGACACCGCACACTGGACCGTGGTCTCACTATGATGCAAGTCGGAAGCGAATGACAAACTGCTTCATTAAGAAAACTCAATATCATTTGGGCCTATTTGCGCTGGTGATTACTGTCTCGGTCGGATTAGCGATTTACGCGACTTTTCAGTGTTGTTTTTAAGAGTATAAGTCCAAGCACCAAGCACCTTGCCCCTCCCTTTCAAGGAACAAAACGCCAAATACCTGTATTCTACAGTCAGTGCAAAACTTACGTGTCGCGCATCCACTGACTTAGTTTTCGAAGCTCGTCGAACTTGCGCAAAGGGATAAAGCGTATGCCGTCATGAGTAATCACTTTTACGTGATATCTCGTGGTTTATGCGAGCATTGGCCGAATCAATTTGAATGGATTGGGGTGTTTTGCCAAAGTTGGACCCATACTGAAAAGCGTGTGCTAAAGTTTAGCGGTTTCACAAAAGGAATCGCAGAATGGCCAAGAAAACGAATTTATCCAACACTCAGAAAGTAGCGATTGTGCGGGAGCACCTCATCGAAGGTGTCGCCGTTTCAGTGTTATGCGATAAGCACGGAATCACTCCCGTCACCTATTACACGGTAAGCGTCCACCACAGGCATGTGGGTGTTCGGGGCTGGTTGGGACGGGGCGGCGGTTGTCGGGGCGGTGAGATCGCGGGACTGGCCGAATTCGGATTTGCTGAGATCGGCGAGGCTGAGATCGGCGAGGCGGTTTCGA
>JAUXWY010000257.1 GCA_030681235.1 Pirellulaceae bacterium
GCACATCAAGTCGTTAACTTAGCGGTATTGGGCTTCAGCCGGCGGGACCTGAGAAAACGCTCTTTTCAACTTATCGCCGGCTGAAGCCGGTACACCAGCGCTCGCTAAACCGATAACGCTATGGTTCGTCAATTCGGGGACCGCGGTTGATCTTCCCAGCGGGCGAGCGCTTCTGGGGAAACAACCATCGGTTGAGCCGAAAGCAGCATGACCAGTCCAAGACCAACAAAGATCCCGCAAACCCCGCCGCCTAATACAATCATCGTCCGACTGGAGCCTACGTTCTTGGTTCCGGCCACTGGTTCTTCCATCGGCGTCAGCAAATCGGTTTCTGCGGCGGATAAGCGAGCCGCCCGGGCGTGGGACAATTCATCTTGGGCCAGTTTCAAATTATTGGTCGTGGCGGTTTGGGTCGCCATCAAGATTTGGTACGGAGCTCGTAGATCTGCGAGCCGAGTGAGTTGGGCGACGCGGCCTGCCCGTTGTTTCTGCAATGACTCGACTTGCCCCTCGACGAACGTCAATCGCGACTTGGCGATTTCAATCGAAACGGTCAACTCGTTTCGTATCTGGTTTTCCAATGTGACAAGCCGTTGTTCTGCCTGTGCGTATTTGCCGTGCCAAGGTTCGTAACGAGACTTGACGTCCGTCATCTGAATTTGCGCGGCGACTAGACCGGCCTTCAACTCGCGCAGGGTCTGATACTCCTCCAACAAGTTGTTTGGAAAACCAAGCAAGCTGGCAATATCGTTCAAGCCATTCTGAAAAAACTGAATGTCTTGTTGGATCTTGGACCGGAGATTCGATTCTTTCGATAGTTCCGCGTCCAGTGATAACAGCAATGGCTTCAGCAAAGCACTATCGCTGGACGATTTTTCATCCATCATCGAGCGGAGTTCGATCAAATCTTCTCCCAGAGACCGTTCCATCGCGATGACCTGGTTGGTGATTTCGGTCGATTGTTTCTGAACCGATTCAACGGCTGCCTGGCGACCGGCTTCAATGTTTGCGGCTTTGTCCGTCCGAATCAAACGCATCTGTCGGCTGACACCGTTGCTGATGTGTTTTAAAACCTTTAAAGCTCGGTCGCGAGTTTCCGCTTTGACATTCAGGCGAATCATTTCCGTCTTGCCGACTTCGTTGCCGCCGGGAGCCGACACCCAGACGTTATTGCGGAGCGATTCAATGTCCTCCAACGATGGGAAGTCGTCGTTTGCGCCCAGCCAACTTGGGTTTTCCGGTCCTAATTCTTTTAAAGTCGAACGCAGGACATCCGAATGTTTTGCAACTTCTTGGACAGTTTCTTGAGCCGACTTCAGCCATTCCAACGATTGAAATCGTCCGCCGGCAATATCATCGCGAATCAGAAACAGTTGATTGGCTTGATAGACCTTCGGAGTCATAAACGCCAACACGATACCGCCGAAACTAAAGACCGCAACCGCTCCCACGACAACCAGTCGAAATCTCAGCAGCACGGCGATTAGGCCGGGCAACTGACGAATCATTCCTGAGATGTCCATGGTTTTCGAGTCCAATAGGCCAAACACGACTGCGTTTGCCGGGAAAAGTCTTCCCTGTCACAAATGCAGCCAAATCAACGTCAGCCGACCTGAGTCGAGATCGGATCGTTTGTGCGGCTAAGGCGTACTTAGCATGAAATCACAAGGAGCACAAGCGAAAAAACGCTTGCGGCGAACTGCCGAACTGCACCGGAAAGCCCAACAAAGCGATCCCGGAGAACTCACAAATCCGAACTTCTCGTTTTTTCCGGTTGAACGCTGCCTTTCGCTGGTCGGTTTCAATGTTCCGCTGGTTCACTCGGAAAAACTGGATGCCAGCTTCCTCCTGGAGTAGATTGTGAAATTTAAGTATAACGGGGTTCCCATTGAGCCCCATTCCTTAGCGGAGCGATTTTCAAAGTGAGCACCCCCAAGTACAAACGAGTATTGCTAAAGTTATCCGGTGAGTGTTTCGCGCCGGCCGGCCATCGCGGCCTGAGTATGCCGGAGATTGTGCTGGCGGCTCAAGAAATCCTTCAGCTGCAACAATTGGGGTGTGAAATCGCGGTCGTTATCGGCGGCGGCAATATCCTGCGTGGGGCTCAGTTTTCGGACAAGAACAAGTCGATTCAAGAGACAACCGCTCATTATATGGGAATGTTGGCGACCGTGATCAATGGTCTGGCTTTGCAAGACGCCTTGGATTCATGTGGTTGCCCGGCACGTTTGATGACCGCCATCAAGATGGACGGAGTGGCGGAACAATACATTGGTCGCCGAGCCAAGCGACACTTGGAGAAACGGCGGGTCGTGATCATCGCGGCCGGGACCGGTGGCCCCTTTGTCACAACGGACACGGCAGCGGCCATTCGCAGTTTGGAATTGGGCGCAGACGCCCTCTTGAAGGCGACCAAAGTCGACGGTGTTTACAGTGACGATCCCGAAAAAAATCCCCACGCGGTATTTTATAGCTCATTGACGTACAATACCGTCTTGGAGAAGAATCTCCGGGTCATGGACTCCACGGCCATTGCTCATTGTCGAGAACGGCGCATGCCCATTTTGGTCTTCAACTACAAGACCAGTGGCAACATCTGTCGGGCTGCGGCTGGCGAGTTGATTGGTACTTTGATTAACGAAACTGGTGAACGAAAAGGAGAATAAGATGAATGCTCAATCGTTGATTCCCGACCTCAAGGATCGGATGGAAAAAGCGGTCGATGTACTCAAGCGAAACTTGGGTGGAATTCGGACCGGTCGCGCGAATCCGGGCTTGGTAGATTCGTTGCGAGTGGACGTATACGGATCGCCGACCCCGATCAAACAGATCGCCACGGTCGGAGTCCCCGAGCCGACTCAGATTTTGATCAAGCCGTTTGACCCCAGTGTCATCAAAGACATCGAAAAAGCGATTGTCTCGTCCGACTTGGGATTCGCCCCGCAGAGTGACGGACGCGTGATCCGGATCAATATCCCGGCTTTGTCGACGGACGTCCGCAAGAAGATGGTGGCTCGGATCAAAGAACTGGCGGAAGAAACCAAGGTTTCCCTCCGAAATATCCGCCGTGATTCGAATAAAGTCGCGGATCAACTTGAAAAAGACAAATTGGTGAGTGAGGATATAAAGACGGACCTGAAAAACGGAGTTCAAGAACTCTTGAAGAAATTCGAAGATCAGGTCGCCGACTTGGCGAAGCAGCGCGAGAAAGACGTGATGGAGGACTAGGCAATGATGGGCTGGCAAGCAACTGGCAATCGGATCACGCAACCATCGGGGCGAGATTCTAGGTTTGGTCCGGGTTATGGAAATTCGATCCGCTGGGTTGGAGCGAGTTGCGGACGCTCGTTGCTTGTCATCATGTCGTGGGCATTGTTTCTAGCGCCGGTGAGTTTAGGCCAGGAAGAAGTCCAGGAAGCAGGGCAGGAGCAAGAGCAAACACCACCGAAGCGAAATCGAGCGAAGCAAGAGCCAGCAAAGCCCAAATACACCGTGACCGATGTCGACCTGATCGCCAAAGACCAGTTTCCACTCAAAGCGACTTGGTACGAAGGAGATCGCGGCACATCGGCGGGCTCCATTTTGATGCTCCATGACTTGAAGCGGTCTCGGCGCGACTTTGAGGCGCTGGCTAAGTTCTTCGCGGAAAACGGGCACTGTGTCTTGGTTCCAGACTTGCGGGGCCATGGGGATAGTGCCAAAGACGCCGCCGGCCAGCTTTACGCGCCGCGGAAGTACGGCCCAGCGGAGGGATTGGCCCTCCAGTTGGATATCGAAGCTTGCAAAAAATTCTTGGTCCAGAAGAACGATACGGAGATTTCCAACATTGAGCTGATGACCATTGTGACGTGTGGTGCTACTTCAATCCCAACTTTAAATTGGTGCATCGTTGATTGGAGTTATTTGCCGGCGGCGGTCAAACAAGGACAAGATGTGAAGGCGGTCGTGTTGTTGGGGCCAGTCCGAAGTTTTCAGTCGCTACAGATCAACCCCATCCTGAAAAATCCGTTGTTATCGGGGGCGGGACACCCGCAACCGTTGGAATTGATGTTGATCAGCGGTGAAAAGAGCGGGAGCTTTAAGGATACGAAGTCAATCTATTCGTCGTGGGCGACGATTCGGGGGCGCAAAGACGAAGCGGACAACTACGAAAAGCACAATATCTATCTGATCACAACGGACAGCGCCCATGATGGGATCGCTTCGGTGATGAAGCATTCGGACTTTGTACCAGACACGATCTTTGACTTCTTTGAAAACCGCGTTTTTAATCGGGCCGAGGAATACGGTCACAAGGCGCGATCTTCTGCGAAGCCAGCCAATCCAGCGTTGCCGGCGGAAATTGGTCCCCCGGCAGTGCCTCCAGCGGCCGG